>JBDSVV010000340.1:0-7678 GCA_039927035.1 Ornithinibacter sp.
CCCTCGTAGCTCAGCTGGACAGAGCAAGAGCCTTCTAATCTCTAGGTCGCAGGTTCGAGTCCTGCCGGGGGCGCCCACTGCCGAGGACGCGGAGCGCCGTTGGCGCTGAGCCCTCGGCAGTGGCAACAGTTGCTCGAACGCAGTGAGAGCGGCGACGGTGGCGGCTGCGCGAAGCGCATCGAAGCCAATGGCCTCGGCAGAGGGAAGAGGGCAACGGGTGCTCGAACGCGGCGCCTCCGGGGACAGCGGCAACAGGTCCGTCGGGAGTGACCTCCCGCTTGGGGGCTCAACGACCTGACCCGGCATTTCGCTGATTGCAGCTGAGGCTCGTGGGGTGTGACGGCTCTTTGCCGATGGGGGGGGCACGGGCGTATTCCGCCGCCTATGAGGAGCATCCGGAGTTGGTAGGTGTCCCGGTTTCCGATACCGGACCACTATGTGCCAGGGCTCACTATGGCAACTTCGCGGTTTCCGCAGTAGGGTCGCGGCGCCAGATTAACGTGGCTGACATGTTCCGTCCGCGTTTCGTTTCCTACCGGCTTGTCGTCGGTCGGCCAGCGAACCGCACGCGACCTGTCGAGAAGCGCATCAGCAGGGTGCTGACGCCAGGCACGGTCCGATGGACGGCCGTACTGGCCGCGATGTTGGCCATGATCGGCACGGGAATGTCAAGCGCTGGAGCAGCGACGGTGAGCGACAACGACCCTCCCTCCGGACTGATGATCCAGTTGTCCACTCTCGGGCCTGCCATTACCCCCGCGATGCTCATAACGTGGCTCGACGACGTGCGGAGCAACCACAACAACCCCTCGAATCCTGGCTACATCAACGGCCTCGTGTTGCAAGACATCGCGGACCAGAACGGCAACCTGCTCACTGCCTACCTCGACGTCATCGCTCCCTACCTTCCCGGTGGGGCCACCCCTGCCTTCGCCAAGGCATCCATCGGCGGGGTGGAGGAGCTGCCGTGGACCGGGCCGGGGCAGAGGTATATCGAAGGGATCGAAGACCAAGCGTTCCGCGATCAGAACGTGGCGCTGTCTGTGTCGGCGGCCAAGGCCTTTACCTCGCGCTACCCGCTGGCCCGGACGGGGTGGTACATCTCCTACGAGGCCAACCTCGGTGCGTTTCAGGACAGCAACGTGAAGAACGCCTACATCACCTACCTCAACCAGCTGACCACGTCGTTGTCCGCCGTCAAGCAGGGGGCGTTCACCTGGTCGCCCTCGTTCTGGACGACGTATGCCGCCACACCAGAATGGGCTCTGCAGGCGTTGCAGACAAACTTCACGGACTTCTTCGCCAAGGTCCAGGTGCCCCTAGCCATGGATCTCCAGGACTTCGTGGGGCAGTCGGGCGGAGCCACGACGAGGGAGGACGCGGTCGCTTGGGCCAAGTACCTCCAGCAGTGGGCGGCCAAGATGACCAGCGTGGAACTCAACGCCGAGCAGTTCCGTCAGAACGGTGACGGCAGCATCGTGGGAGGCGACGCGATCGAGGTGCCGGCCCGTGAGACGTACTACGTGCAGCAGGGCATCCCCGTTGGACCCTCGTTTGAGATCCGATTCTGGCACAAGCGCCTTTACGGATCGTGATCGCCGATTGAGGATCGCTCATGATGACGGTCACGCGCGTCCGACCTCTGGAGCCGCTGGCCGATTCGGGCGACGACCCGTCAGGCGGGCCTAGACATATCACTCCGTGGGGTTGCACGAAGGACCGACGGTCGTTGATCACACATGGGCCCGAGCGGATGCAACGGCCGAGTTCATGGGTCGTCACGGCGAGGAGGAGGGCGCCCCCTCGGGGACCGTTCAAGGGTCGACAATCACCGCGCATGACCCATCGGGCTGCTGGAGTGACATACCCAAGCGTCGGCATCGGGCTGCCGCTTGCGATGCGCGCGACGACGACGTTGACGCACGCCGCCCCGGCAGGGGTCCCAGACGCGACCGCGACGCCGCGGCTTCTGCCGGGGAGAGCGTGGGATCCCTGACGTCGAGGTAAGCCCCTGCGGATGGCATTTCGTCGTCGAAACCTCGCGACCGATCCAATCGGCTGCTGACCCGCTTTCGTCTTCTCCCCGGGGGTGGGTCACAGCGTCTAGGTGTTGGGGTCAGAGCGTCTAGGCGCTGGGGTCAGAGCGTCTATGTACTACGCGAATGTCTTTAGTCAGACTGCGAATGAGCGAATCGGGGCATTGTGGGGCAGCCGCCAAGGGGCGGGGCGAAGTACATCTCTTCCGACCAACCTGGTCGATGGAAAAATGCACGACTTGATGGAGTCCTCATGAATATGAAATCCCTACGGCGAGTCGTTGGCAGCGGGTTCCTCCTGTTTGGGGTGGTGCTTCTCCAGCCACTGTCATCGGCGTCCGCCATCCCGGCGGATGTCCCGCTGGGCACCGCTGGTGCGTTCTCGGTGCTGGCTGGCTCAACCGTCACGAACACCGGCCCGTCGGTCATCAGCGGCGACGCCGGCAATGGCGGCAATCTGGGGGTCAGCCCGGGAAGTGCGGTCACCGGGTTTCCCCCGGGGCTCGTGACTCCACCCGGGACCATCCACACGACCGACGCGGTGGCTGGGAATGCGCAGTCAGACCTGACGATCGCTTACAACACCGCAGCCGGACTTCCTTGTAACAAGACGTTGACCGATCAGGACCTGGGTGGACAGACCCTCACATCCGGGGTGTACTGCTTCGCCACCTCAGCGCAGCTCACGGGCACCCTCACCCTTGATGCTGAGGGCAACCCCGATGCGGTGTTCATCTTCCAGATCGGGTCCACACTCATCACGGCGTCCAACAGCACCGTGGCATTCGTCAACGGCGCCCAGGGGTGTCACGTGTTCTGGCAGGTGGGCAGCTCGGCCACCTTGGGAACGAGCTCACTGTTCTCGGGCACCATCATGGCCCTCACCTCGATCACCGCGAACACGACCGCCAACGTGCAGGGTCGGCTGTTGGCCCGAAACGGCGCGGTCACCCTCGACAGCAACGCCATTCACACCCCTGCGTGCGCTCCGGAGACGGGCGTTCCTACGGCGCCCCTGTTCGGTGCTGCTGGACAAGGGGTGGCCGTAGGAATGTTCTTGGCTGGCGCGGGCCTGATCATGTTCCGCCGCCGCTCGCTTCTTGCCCCCACCGCTCTCTAGACCCAGCCGAAAGAGGAACATCATGTACGGGAAGACCTCAGTTGTGGGCGTCACACTCGGCAGCGGAAGCTTGGCCGCCACCGGATTCGGCGTTGCGTGGTACGTCCTGTCGGCGACGTTGCTGCTCGTTGGCGGCGTGTTGCTGATGCGCTGGACCCATCGCCGTGCCGCACTCCGGTAAAGCAGGCGTGGCTCGAGTTGGCGGGGGGGCCCGCTGGCAACGACGCGTGGCGGCTGCAGTCCTCGCGCTTCTCGGTGTGTCAATCATCATCTGGGCGAGCAACTGGCGTGGGTTCGAGGCGACCGTGTCCGCCCATGTGATCCAGTTCGTGACGGGCCGGAGCACTCAGGCCATACCTGCGCGGCACTTGTTGATCCTCTACAAGGACACCTCGGTCGAGTCAATCTTCGTCCTCACCAGTGAGTGCACCGTCGCTTACCTGGCTGGAGCGCTCCTCATCGGTGCATCGCCTCTCATGCTGCTCAGGCCTCTCTCACCGTGGCGCACGATGGCCGCCGTGGTACTTGGCGGCTCGATCCTCATCCTCGGGAACATCTCCCGCTTGGTCGCGATCGGGGCTACCGTCTCCACGTGGGGCCTGGATCCCGGGCTGGTCATCGCCCACACCTACCTCGGGTCGTTGCTGACCGTTCTGGCCACCTGTGCCGCTGGCATAGCCTTCGCCGCTGTGCTCCTCGGGCGTCGCATCCCCCGTCACGCGGCACTCTAAGGAGACGCATGCAACAGTTCTTCGGATGGATGTCCCAGGTGGTCCTGGCCCTGGCCCTGCCGTATTTCGCGATCTCCGTCGCGCTGGGCATCCGGGTTGCCACCCGGAACGGGCTGAAGCTCGGCAGCCAGGAGCACGAGGCGACGGTGGACACGGATGAAAGGTATGAAGGCCTCTACTTCATCGTTCCCTGTCTGAATGAGGAACTGGTCATCGGCGAGACCGTCAGTAGGCTCCTCATGCAGCCCGGCTGCACCGTCGTGGTCGTCGACGACGGCTGCACCGACGAGACTGCCGCCCGAGCGCAGCAGGCGGCCGCCGATCGTGGCCAACCCGAGCGCCTCCTGATCTTCGCCCGACGCGGTACGGAGTCCAGGCAGGGCAAGGGCGCCGCGCTCAACGCGGCATACCCGCTCGTCGTCCGCCACTCCGAGGCCCGGGGCCTCGCCACCGAAGCGGTCATCGTCGCCGTGATGGATGCCGACGGCCGGCTCAGTCCGGGTGCCACTGGATCGGCGCTCGCTCTCTTCAGCGATGCCCGAGTTGGCGGCGTTCAGCTCGTCGTGCGCATCCGCGACCGTCGCAAGCTCATCGGCCAGTTCCAGGACATCGAGTTCTGGATGATCTCGGCACTGTCCCAGTTCGCCCGCTCGATCAGCGGAACCGTCAGTCTCGGCGGAAACGGCCAGTTCACCCGGTTGAGCGCGTTGGCGGCGCTCGATGGCGAGCCGTGGAGCCGCTCACTGACGGAGGACCTCGACCTGGGACTGCGGCTGATCGCCGCCGGTTGGCGCATCACGACACCCACCAGCGCGTACGTCGATCAACAACCTGTCGACACCTTGCCTCGCCTGCTGCGACAGCGCACCCGTTGGTACCAAGGCCACATGGACTCGATCCGCCGGCTTCCGGAGCTCTGGCGCTCGACGCGGGTGAACGAGGTGGCGATCCTCGAGGTCACGTCCTACCTCCTGGTCCCATGGCTCATCGTGCTGCCGTGGTCGATCCTGCAACAGTGGATCTTCTACCAGATCTTCGCCAGCTCCGGCCAGGGAGTGTTCGCCACCGACCTGGGGACGCTGCCCTGGCAGGTCACGTATGCGGCGCTCTGGTATCTGCTGTCGTTCGCGCCGAACCTATTCATCGGATTCATCTATGCCCGCCGCACTCGGGCCGTGACACTGCGACGGGCCTTGGTCCTGGGGCACTTGATGATTGCGTGGAACTACATCGGGTACGTCGCTGCGTGGCGGGCCCTGTTCCGCCTCGCGCTGCGACGAAACGACTGGACCAAGACCTCGCGAAGCCATGAGGTTCCCGACAAATCCCACGTGAAGGCGTCCGCGCCCCTAGGTTTGCTGCCCCTGAAGGTCAACGGTGACGGCGAGTTGACGTGACGTGAGCCTTCCGGACGGGACCGCGGGCCTTCGCTGCGTGATGGTCTTGTAAGGAACGCGGCCGGAATCCACCAAGTTTAATCCGCTCAGTGCATGCCACCTTGGCGATAACAGCCCATCATGACCTCAAGCTCATGTCCCGCGGATCAAACCCCGTGCAGATTGCCGCGACCATGCTCGTCGCGACGAGTGAGTTGCTCGCGGAGATCGCCGAGCTATTCGAGGTGGGCGTTCGGATGTTCGACTTCGTGGCCCACGAAAAAGACCCGGTCTCCTGCTGATCCCGCCGACCTGACCGCCGCCGTCGACTCGGACGCCGCTTACGGCAGCCTCGCTGCCGGGCATCAGAAGATCCGAGCGAGTGTGTCATGGTCGACAGAATGAGCCTGCTGCGCTCCTTCTGCCGTCGGAGAGGCTCGGAAGAGTTCCAGCAGCGCCTCCTGTGACTCCACGCCGAGCTTCCTGAACACGGAGGAGAGGTGATTGCGCACGGTGCTCTGACTGAGGAATAGCGTGCGGGCGATGCCAGGCGGACGGTAGCCGTCAAGGAGTCGGGACACGATCTGGAGCTCACGAGTCGTAAGCCGACTCACGTCAAGGATATCGCGATTCGGGAAGACGCGCGTGACGCCACCAGTCAGCGGGGCGTCTTTGGCTCCACGGTCCGACCGATTCAGGATTCTGGCCATCGCCTCGGCGTCCGGTAGGTCCAGCGCCGGGGCCGGGAGGGGCGACAACACGAACGCCCAACTAGGCGACGGGCTTAGGGGTGAGATGAGCACTTCACACAGAAGAGGCTCCGATCCCCACCCAGCTGTCGGGGGGTGGACGCTGACGTTCAATCTGACTCCCCGCTGCGACGCGGCGGCAACCGCGAAGGCGGTGAGGCATGTGGTGACGTCGTCCTCGGTCACGAGGGCGAGGAGTGACTCCCCGATCAGCTCGTCCACGGCTCGCTTGAAGAGGATGCGAGCCTCGCCGCTGATTCGCTCGATTCTCAGACCAGAGTCCAACGTTCCCACCACTGCAGAACCGCCCTGCCACACGGCGTATTCAACGTCGTGTGGTGGGTAATGAGCGGTCGCCATAAGAACAGCATGAACCAGGTTGACCGAAAGCGCCTGTTGAGCGACCGTGAAGGGGAGGGGGCAATCAACCACCGAACCTGATGGCGACAGGTGCAAACCATACGAGGCTGCCGTTCTCCATGCTCGAAGGCTGATGTATTGGCGAGCCCCTGGCCATCTCTTACTCGGTTATGGTGAAGGAGTTCCGTCGCCTATCCGATTTTGTTCGGGGGGGAGAGTTCATGAGGCTTGTCCGGGCATGCGTCGGGGCGGCGGGGGAGTTGGCGATCTCCCTCGCCGTCTTCCTCTTTGCCTTCGTCGCTTGGCAGCTGTGGTGGACGGATCTGGAAGCGGGCCGTGCCCAAGCCCAGACGGTCACCCGGATCGAGCGGGACTTCGCAGTGCCTCCCGTCCAGGGTGCGGCGACAGCGGCTCCCCCGCCTGCCGAGGCGAGGGTGCACCTGCGCATCCCGCTGGGCGACGCCTTCGCGCTCATCCGCGTCCCACGATTCGGCAGCACGTTCATCCGACCGGTCCTTGAGGGCACCACGAGGAACATCCTCGCTGAGGGCGTGGGCCACTACATCGGGACTGCGCTCCCCGGCGAGGTGGGCAACTTCGCGACCGCCGGGCACCGGACGACCTATGCAAAGCCGTACAGCGACATCGACACTCTGCGCACCGGCGACGTCATCGTGATCGAGACCAGGACGGCGTACCACGTGTATTCGGTGATGTCCCACGAGATCGTCCTGCCGTCGGCGATCGAGGTCATCGAACCCGTGCCGGGCAAGCCAGGCGCGCGTCCGGTCGTGGCCGTGATGACGATGACGTCGTGCAACCCCAGATACAGCGCCGCGCAGCGCTACGTCGTGCATGCCGCATTGAAGGCGACGTACAGCCGTGCCGAGGGCCTGCCTGTGAGCGTCCTCGCACCGCCGAAGGGGGCCTGACCGGCATGTATGCCGCACTCTGGCGCGCCCTACCTGGCCCGCGGGTCGTCAAGGGGGTGCAGTGCCTCGTCCTGGTGCTGCTCGCCCTGACGGTGTCCTTCTTGTGGGTCTTCCCCGCCATCGCGCCCCACATGCCCTTCAACGACACGACTGTTGGCGGGACGTGACGTCCAGTCACCATGCGGGAGACGCCGGGGCCGCTGAGCCTTTTCCATCCAGGCAACAGGGGCGGCACCCCTCGTGGCTGAGCAGGGGCAGGCGGGCGAGGACGTGGTGGCGGGGGCGATGGCCCTTCTCGCGGGGCAGGTGTGACTCGACCAGCGTGACGTCGTCGACCAGCCAGGCTGGGCCGGCATACGCATCAAGAACCCGCA
>JBDSVV010000341.1:0-3206 GCA_039927035.1 Ornithinibacter sp.
GGTCGCGGCCGCGGTCTCGACGGCGGATGCGGTGGTGCAGGAGCTCGAGGGAACGACCGACGCAGTGGCGTGGGTCCCGGTCGCCGAGGTGGGATCGGGCAGCCTCCCGGTGGCAGGGGTGGTCACCGCCGCCCTGAGCATGGTGAAGGGTCGCTAGATTCAGGACATGTCAGAATCCGTCTTCACCTACGGTGCCCCCGGTCTCAAGTTCGGCGAAGGCGCCTCCGACGAGATCGGCTACGACCTGTCGCAGTACGACGTGCGCCGGGTGCTGGTGATCACCGACCCCGGGGTTGCGGCGACCGGGCACCCCCAGCGCGTCGCGGACCAGATGGCCCAGTTCGGCATCAAGGCCAGTGTCTTCGATGCAGTTCACGTCGAGCCGACCGACGCCAGCATGGAGGCGGCGATCGCTCATGCCCGGGACACAGGGCCATGGGACGCCTACGTCGCCGTCGGTGGTGGCTCCGCCATCGACACCGCGAAGGCGGTGAACCTGCTGACCACGAACGACGGTGACCTGATGGACTACATCAACGCTCCCGTCGGACGCGCCCGGGCACCGAAGAACGCGCTCAAGCCGCTGGTCGCAGTTCCCACGACCACGGGCACTGGTGCCGAGTCCACGACGATCTGTGTGCTCGACGTACTGGCCCAGAAGGTGAAGACCGGCATCAGCCACGCCCGGCTGCGCCCCACGCTGGCGGTGGTCGACCCGGCGCTCACCCTGAGCCAGCCGGCCGGGGTCACGGCGGCAGCCGGTATGGACATCTTGTGCCATGCGCTCGAGAGCTACACAGCACGGCCGTTCAGCTCCTACGACCGCAAGCGGCCCGAGCAGCGCGTGCCCTACTGCGGCGCCAACCCGATCTCGGACATGTGGTCGGAGAAGGCGATGGAGCTCCTCGCCCGGGCCTTCCGGCAGGCCGTCCACCACGGCGACGACACCCTGGCGCGCCACGAGATGGCGATGGCGGCGACGTTCGCCGGTCTCGGGTTCGGCAACGCCGGCGTGCACATACCGCATGCCAACGCCTACCCGATCGCAGGACGGGTCCGGGATTTCCATCCGGAGGGCTACCCCACCGAGGAGTCGATGGTGCCCCACGGCATGGCCGTGTCGTTGACGGCCCCCGAGGCGCTCCGATGGACCTTCGACGCCTCGCCGGAGCGGCACCTGAAGGCGGCCCGCCTGCTCGCGCCCGATCACACCCACACTGACGGACCGGACGCTTTGCCACTGGTGCTCTCCGACCTGATGAGGGACATCGGGATCCCGAACGGACTGGCCGCGGTGGGTTACCACGAAGGTGACGTGAGCGACCTCGTCGAGGGCACGATGAAGCAGCAGCGCCTGCTCGCCACCGCCCCTCGCGACGTCACGGAGGAGGATGCCGCAGCGATCCTGACCCGCTCGCTCGAGCTGTGGTGAGGATGCTCGCGCCGTTTCGCAGGTCTGCTGTGCTGGAGGAGGCATGAGCGCTGACCTCGTCCACGCGCTCCGCCGTCAAGGAGTCACCGACGTCGATGATTCGACCCTGGCCAGGTCGCTCTACGCCAGTGACGCCAGCATCTATCGCATTGCCCCCCAGGTGGTCGTCCGGCCACGAGACACCGACGAGCTGGCGGCAACCTTGTCGGTGATGCGGGAGACCGGTGTGCCGCTGACGATGCGCGGAGCCGGCACCTCGATCGCAGGCAACGCGATCGGCGCCGGGATCGTCGTGGACACCAGCAAGCACCTCAACCGCGTTCTCGTGATCGACCCCGAGGCCCGCACCGCCCTCGTCCAACCAGGAGTCGTGCACGCCAGCTTGCAGCGCCAGGCCATGTCACTGGGGTTGAGGTTCGGCCCGGACCCCTCCACGCACACGCGCTGCACGATCGGCGGGATGATCGGCAACAACGCCTGCGGCTCCAGGGCGCTGGGCTACGGGCGGACCGTAGACAACGTCGAGGCGCTCACGGTGCTGCTCGCGGACGGGACCGTGGTCTCGACTGGGGCCGGAGTCGATCCGACGGGGGCCGAGGCCGAGCTAGCTGCGTTGGTCGAAACCCACCTCGACGTGGTCCGCACGGAGTTCGGCCGTTTCGGTCGGCAGGTCTCCGGCTATTCCTTCGAACATCTCCTCCCCGAGAAGGGGCGTCGCCTTGAGCGCTTCCTAGCCGGCACCGAGGGCACCCTCGCTGTGGTCCTCGATGCGAGGGTCCGGTTGGTCCAGGACGCTCCGGCCCGCGCGCTGGCCGTGCTCGGCTATCCGACGATGGCCGATGCGGCGGACGCCGTACCCGCCTTGCTGCAGCACCCGGTCGTCGCGCTCGAGGGGCTTGACCAGCGGATCGCCGCACTCGTGACCACGCGGCCCGACCTCCCTGCGGGCGCCGGGTGGCTGTTCGCCGAGGTCACCGGCACCACTTCGCAGGAGGCCGCGTCGCTGGCAGCGGCGGTCGCCCGGGATGCCGAGGTGCCGCACCGCATCGTCACCGACCCCCTCGAGCAGCTCGCGCTGTGGAAGATCCGCGAAGAGGGCGCCGGGCTTGCCGCTCGCTCGCTGACCCGCCCTGCCCAATCCGGGTGGGAGGACGCGGCCGTGCCTCCCGCGAAGCTCGGTTCCTACCTACGCGACTTCGACGCCCTGCTCAAGCAGCACGCCCTCGACGGAGTCCCCTACGGCCACTTCGGCGACGGTTGCGTGCACGTGCGCATCGACTTCGAGCTGGAGTCCGGCCCGGGACGCAGCACCTACCGGAAGTTCGTCGAGGAGGCCGCAGACCTCGTGGCTGTCTACGGCGGCTCGATGTCCGGCGAGCACGGCGACGGGCGGGCGCGGTCGGAGCTGCTCGGGCGGATGTACTCCCCGCGGGCGATCGCGATGATGGAGCAGGCCAAGCGCATCCTCGACCCCGGCAACCTGCTCAACCCGGGCGTGCTGGTCGACCCGGCACCCTTCGACTCCGACCTGCGGCTCGCCGCGGCGCCGGCCCCCCTGCGAACGACCCTGCGGCTCACCCACGACGGCGGTTCGTTCTCCGGAGCGGTGCACCGCTGCACCGGCGTCGGCAAGTGCATCGCAGACAACACCGGCGCGGCCGGGGTGATGTGTCCGTCCTACCTCGCCACTCGCGACGAGAAGGACTCCACCCGCGGGCGTGCTCGTGTCCTGCAGGACGTGGCGATGGGGATCATCGGCTTCGACGACCCGGCC
>JBDSVV010000342.1:0-5181 GCA_039927035.1 Ornithinibacter sp.
GAGTGGGGCAACCCGCTGGAGGACCCCGAGGTCTACGCCTACATGCGCTCCTACACCCCATACGAGAACCTCGCACCGGCTGCCTATCCCGCGGTGCTGGCGACCACGAGCCTCAACGACACCAGGGTGTTCTTCGTGGAGCCGGCCAAATGGGTGGCGCGGCTGCGTGAGGTGAGCACCAGCGACCCGGCCGTGCGCCCCGTCCTGCTGCGCACGGAGATGTCGGCCGGGCACGGTGGGCGCAGCGGTCGGTATGCCGCGTGGGAGCAGATCGCCTGGGAGTGGGCCTTCGTGCTGGACCGGCTGGGGGCGAGCGAGCGCGTCAGCGGGTGAAGAGGATCGGACAGTGACTGCGTCCCATCAGGCGCAGGGCCGTCGACCCGACGTGCAGCCCGGGGAAGCCGCCGGAGCCACGGCTGCCGACCACCACCATCGAGGCGCCCTCGGAGCGGTCGATCAGGACCTTGAGCGGGTCGTCGCGCACAACCTCCTGCTCGAGCTTCACCTCAGGCCCTGCGGCGCGGTGCTCCTCGAGGGCTCCGTCGATGAGCTGGCCGAGGCGCGCCTGGTAGTCCTCCCAGCTGGAAGATGACTGCAGGGTCGGGTCCTCCGCGCCGCTCGCCTGCCACGCGTGAACGACATCGAGCGAGCCGCCTGTCACGGCCGCCTCTCGGTAGGCGATGCCCAGGGCCCGCAGCGACTGCTTCGAACCGTCGATCCCTACGACGACGCGCCCACCGGGGGTAGGTGTTGCTGCCAGCGTGTGCTGCACCACGAGCACCGGGCATTTGGCGTGGGTGACCACCTGCATCGCGACCGCGCCGGCGCCTGCTCGGCTGAACACTCCGTCCCCCATGGCGCCGATGACGAGCAGAGCTGCGGTCCGCGAGGCGGCGATCAACGCCTGGCCGGCGAAACCGTCCCGGCAGGCAGTGGTGACCGTGAGGTCGGGGTCGATGGCATGGGCCCTGGCCGCGGCGTCAGCGACGAGGCGCTGGCCATGGGTGAGGATGACCGAGCGGTCCGAGAGCGCACCGAAGCCGAGCATCGGGAGGTCTGGCGCGAACGCGTGCAGGACGTGCAGCGACATGCCGCGGTCGCTGGCGAAGTGGGCGCCCCGCGCGACTGCGGTCTGGGAGAGGGGGGAGCCGTCGACCCCGACGACGACGCGAGAGCTCGACATGCTGGATCCTCCGATCGCGACCGTGGCGGTCTGGTCCGCCCACCTCTCGACCGTGGCACGTGCGCCTTGCGGGCGCAAGGGTGACCGTCAGCGAGTCCACAGCGAGGCCGATGGGGCTAGACAGTCCAAGGGTCGCGGGGAGCGGCATATGGTGGCGTCATGACCCTGCGTGCCATCGAGTGGGACCGGGCCGCTGGCCGTGACGGAGCGGGCGCTGTCCGTCTCCTCGACCAGACCCTGCTCCCGCTCCAGACCGTGTTCCGCACCATCGAGCGCACCGATGACCTCGTTGCCGCGATCGCCGAGCTGGCGGTGCGGGGGGCGCCTGCGCTGGGTGTGGCCGGCGCCCTGGGGGTGGTCCTCGCGATGGACGAGGCGGCACGCGAGGGCTGGGACGACCGGCGCGTGCAGGGCGCGGTGGATCGCGTGCGCCACGCGCGCCCCACCGCGGTCAACCTCGCCTGGGGGGTGGATGAGGTGCGGCCCCTGATGACCGACGGCCGCGATGCGGTGCTGGAGGCGGCATTGCGGGTGGCGCGGGAGGACGAGGCTGCCAACCGGGAGCTCTCCCGCCTCGGGGCGGACTGGCTGCTGGAGCGGATCGACCGGCCCCGCCTGCGGGTGCTGACCCACTGCAACGCCGGCATCCTCGCGACCTCGGGCTGGGGAACCGCGCTCGGGGTGGTCCGCGAGTTGCATGCGCGCGACCGCATCGAGCTCGTCTACGCCGACGAGACGAGGCCGCTGCTCCAGGGCGCGCGGTTGACGGCTTTCGAGCTGGCGAGCGAGGGCATCCCTCACGTCGTGCAGACCGACTCGGCTGCGGCCTCGACCATCCTGCGGGGCCTGGTCGACCTCGCGGTCGTGGGCGCCGACCGCATCGCCGCGAACGGGGACACCGCCAACAAGGTCGGCACCCTGGGCGTGGCCCTCGCGTGCCGAGATGCCGGCATCCCCTTCCTCGTGGCAGCGCCGTGGTCCACGGTCGACCTCTCGATGACCGACGGGTCGGGCATCGAGATCGAGGAGAGGGACGGTAGCGAGGTGACCCAGTGGGCGGGCACCCGCGTGGTCCCCGAGGGCACCCAGGGCTTCAACCCGGCCTTCGACGTGACCCCCGCCAGGCTCATCGACGCGGTGGCGACCGAGCGGGGTGTGGCGGAACCGCGCACCGGCCGTGACCTGGCGGACCTCGCTCGAGTTCGCTCCTGAAGTTTAGACCTTCATTCTGTCACAATGAAGGTATATTCTTCATGTGAACCACATGATTCCGCCACCTTCACCGTGTGTCCTCCTCGGGGACCTCGTCTCCTCCCGGGAGGCCCCGGATCGCGCGCGTCTGCACCAGCACCTCGAGGCGGCTCTCACTGCCGTGGATGCCGCGGTGCACCCGCTCACGGGTCTACGCGTCACGGCCGGGGACGAGTTCCAGGGCACCTACACCACGCTGGGCGGCGCGGTCGACGCCGCTCTGCGGGTGCGCCTGGCCTTGCTACCCGAGGCTGATGCCCGCTTCGGGCTGGGGCGCGGGGAGGTCATCGTCCTGGACAAGGGGCGCGGCATCGAGGACGGGCCGGGGTGGTGGGCCGCGCGGGCCGGCATCGAGCAGGTCGCAGCGATGGCGGGGCGGTCCGCGACCCGTCAGGCGCGCACCGCGTTCCGTGCATCGGTGCCCGACCCGGTGGAGGCGGCGGTCAATGCCGCCCTGCTCTGTCGGGACCATCTGGTTGGCTCGTTCTCACCCCGCTCCCTCCGACTCCTCAAGGGCCTCATGGACTCCGACAGCACGCAGCGCGAGATCTCCGTCCGCGAGGGCATCAGCGCGTCCGCCGTCTCACAGCGGGTGCGTGCTGATGGCATCGGCGCGGTGCTCGAGGCGCAGCGGCTCCTGAGGGGCTTGCCATGAGCTGGCTGGCGGTCTGGCTCATCGGGCTCGGCACGGCAGACCTCGTCCGGGCTGGTGCCCGCACCAACCGGTGGGCGATCCCCTCCGGGGTCGCCAGCGTGCTCGTCCTGGCCGTCCTCGCGAGGCTCACCGCCCCCGTCGACCTGGCGGTCCTTCTCGCAGCCCTCGTCCCGTTGGCGCTGTGGGTCCGATACTCCACCCAGGCACTGGTCTCGGGGTCAGGTCACGTGGCTGCCCTGGGGTCCCTCGCCGTCGGCGGGGCCTGGCTGGTCGGGCTGTCCGGGTGGGCCAGTCCGGTGGGCGGCCCACTCGTGTGGTGGGTGGCGTGGGCTGACCCACCCCTGCTCGGGGACGCCCCCGCCGGGCACGTCCTCCTCGTGCTGGGGCTGATGCTCGTCAACCTCGTCACGGCGAACGTGCTGGTGCGGTTGGTGCTCCTGGCCGTCGGCGCGCTGCGCCCGGTCCTCCCTCTCGACACCAGCGTGCAGCCCTCCGATGAGCTCAAGGGTGGTCGGCTGCTCGGGCCGATGGAGCGCGTGCTGATCCTCGGCCTCGGTCTGGCCGGGCAGCTCACCGCCGCAGGCTTGGTCATCGCGGCCAAGGGGGTGATTCGCTTCCCGGAGCTCCAGGCCAAGCGCGATGACCGCACGAGTGTCGACGGGGTCGGCATCGATGCGGTCACCGAATACTTCCTCGTCGGGTCTTTCGTGTCGTGGCTGTTGGCGCTCGGCAGCCTTGCGCTCACCCGCTGAGCCCTCGGGCTGCCTCGGGGCACTCACACGGTGAGGATGTTGTCCTTCCAGTGCTCTGGGAAGTCCGCGGTGGTGTTGCCGGCGACGAGGAGCCGGTAGGTCATCGCCGCGGCCTCCTCCAGGTTCAGCGCGCGCCGCAGGGCCATCGAGACCGTGTCGCCGATGGCCGAGCACCCGTGGTGGGCGAGGACCACGGCGTCGTGCTCCCGCACCGCTTCCGCAGCGAGGTGAGCGATCTCCTCGGAGCCTGAGGGGTGGAAGGGCACCCGGCCCACGCCCCCGAGGTAGTACTGGTGGTCCAAGGTGGTGAACCGGATCGGGGCCCCGAGCATGTCCACGAGGAGCACGTGCTGGGGGTGCAGGTGGACGACCGCGGCGGCGTCCTCGCGCACGGCATACGTCTGCTGGTGCAGCTTCCACTCGACGGAGGGGCGGGTGGCGCCGCCCACGTGCTTGCCGGCGAGGGTGAGCACCGCGAAGTCCTCGGGGGCGAGCCGGTCCAGCCACGTGCCGGTGCCGGTGACGAGGAACTGATCCGTTCCCGGCAGGCGCGCCGAGAGGTTGCCGCCGCTGGCCTGGACGAGCCCGCGGGACACCACGTGCCGTCCGGCGTCGATGAGCTCGTCGATGAGGGTGTCGTGATCGGTCGCCATGGCGGCATTCTCCCGCATGGAAGCCGTCGCCATCCTCAGCGACTGACGGGCCCCACAAGCGGCCGTCGCTGCGGGGCTCATTGCTGGTGAGGACTCGTCGTTGATGGTGAGGGTTTCTCAGATGTCACTGAGGAACTCGTTCGACATCTGGCATGGCTCGTTCCTCGCTCGGCTCGATGTCGAAGTACAACTCGAAGCCGTGCCTCGTGAACGGTCCTGATTTGCTGTCGTGGGTACACACCCTCTGACGCGAAGATTCACGCTCGTGGCTTCGTGTCGGGGGCCGGTTCAGGAGGCGTTGTCGAGGGTGACGCGGTAGCCCATGGTTTGGAGTTGGTGGATGCGCGATCAGCGCCTCGAGCATCAACCGGCCGGAGACACCCAGAATATCCGAGGCGACCGCGGACAGCTTGATCCCGGCATCCTCAAGGAGCTTCTCCAACCGTTGCGCCTCCCGGGAGCGTTCCCGGGTGATTGCCGTGCGGGCGCGAGTCAGGTCCCGCAGATGCCGCACCGGTTCCGGTGGCACGAACGAGCCGCGGACCAGACCGTGGGCTCCTAGCTGAGCCAGCCACGTCGCGTCAGCGACGTCGGTCTTGCGCCCGGGCAGGTTCTTCACATGACGGGCGTTGACCAGCAACACCTCGAACCCGGCGTCCTCGAGCAGGTAGTAGAACGGCTTCCAGT
>JBDSVV010000343.1:0-4396 GCA_039927035.1 Ornithinibacter sp.
GCCCCGGGCGGCACCAGTCCCGAAGACGGCATCCCAGCAGCACCGATCAGCATCCTTGCTGTCGGTGTCACCGAGAAGAAGGCCTGACCGTGTCCGAGGACAAGCCCACCCCCCGCCCACCGATCCCCTCCCCCGCGGCTCTCGCCTCGAGGATGCACGCCCGCCCACACGCACCCGTGGCCCCCGTCGCGCACTCGGACTCGGCCCGTTTCGGCCGCGTGGAGGAGGACGGGACCGTCTACGTCACCACGGGTGAAGGTGAGCGCGCCGTCGGCTCCTACCCCGGAGCCAGCGCCGAGGAGGCGTTGCAGTACTTCGCTCGCAAGTACGATGAGCTCGCGTCGTCGGCGGACCTGCTGGAGGCTCGACTGGCCATTCCCGACGTCGCGGCCAAGGAGATCGCCGACGGTCTGAAGACCCTGCGCGAGCACCTGGTCGACGCCAACGTCGTCGGTGACCTGGCCGCCCTGGAGGCCACCGCCGATCGGGTCGGCGCCGGTCTGGAGACCAAGCGCGCGGTCGAGAACGAGCACCGGGCCGCCGCCCGCGCCGAGGCCTCGCAGGCCCGTGAGACCATCGTCACCGAGGCCGAGAAGATCGCGGGCCAGCCCGCTGGCTCGACCCAGTGGAAGACCAGCGGGGAGCAGATGCGCACCCTTCTGGAGCAGTGGAAGGAGCACCAGCGCTCCGGCGTCAAGTTGGACAAGAGCACTGAGTCAGCGCTCTGGCAGCGCTTCAGCCACGCCCGGAACGCCTTCGACAAGGCGCGCCGCTCCTGGTTCGCGGAAGTTGAGACGACGCGCGCCGAAGCAAAGGTCACCAAGCAGCGGCTGGCCGCCGAGGCGGAGGCCCTTTCGAGCAGCACCGACTGGAACGCCAGCGCGAGGGCGTTCAAACAGCTCATGGACCAGTGGCGCTCGGCCGGTCGCGCGGCGCGCTCGGACGACGACGCCCTGTGGGAGCGGTTCCGGGCGGCCCAGGACGCCTTCTTCAACGCCAAGGACGAGCTCGTCGCGGAGGAGGAGGCCGACTTCCGCGTCAACCTCACCGTCAAGGAAGAGCTGCTGGCGCAGGCCGAGGCCATTCTCCCGGTCACCGACGTGGAGTTGGCGAAGTCTGCGCTGCGCACCGTCCAGGACAGGTGGGACGAGGCCGGGAAGGTGCCGCGGGCCGACCTCGAGCGCGTGGAGAAGCGGATGCGGCGGGTGGAGACCGCCGTGCGCGAGGCTGACGAGAATCGCTGGCGCTCAACCAACCCCGAGGCTGCTGCCCGGGCCCGCTCGATGGTCGAGCAGCTCGAGGGCAAGCTGACCGCGCTGGAGGCCGAGGTGGCCAGGGCCGAGGCCTCCGGGGATGCCGGGAAGCTCGAGGCCGCGCGGGGTCGGCTCACCGCACAGCAGGAGTGGCTGACCCAGGCTCGCGCCGGACTCGACGAGTTCGGCGGCTGACCGGCGCCAGCGCGCGACCGCTCTCGCCCCGCATCCGGATCAGGCGCGCAGGGGGGCGCTCGCGGGCTCCCGGATGACCGTGGCGAACAGGTGGGCGGTCATCGCCGCGAATGTCGCGGTCCACGCGGCGAAGGCGATCCACAGCTCTGCGCTGCCGATGGCACCGACGATCGGTAACCCGTCGGCGCGGCCCAGGTAGATGCTGGCGACGGCATACATGCCGAGTGGGAAGATGATGCTCCACCAGGTGGCCTCGTACTGGAGCGGCACCTTGTGCACGAGGTGCCGCCACCACCCCGCCGCGACGAGGACCGGGATCAGCCACGTCGCGAACGCCCAGAACATCACCGAGGACCCCGCCACGAGGCCTCGGGTGGCGTGCACCATGGGCGCATCGGCCATCTCGACGATCCGGGCCCCGGCGAGGACGGTGATCGCGCAGGCTCCCATCGCCACCCAGTAGGGCGGGTCGAGGTCGACCGGCCGGAGGTCGTAGAGCATCATCCGCAGGGCGACGATCACCCCCGCGGCGGCATAGAGGAAGATCCCGACCGACCAGGAGAAGACCGCCACAACGGCCAGGGCGTCACGCGCGAGGGTGTAGACCGGCTCGAGCGCGGCCGCCGACACCGCGACCGACTGGCTCGCCACCACCCAGATGAACCAAGTGCCGTTGGCAGTCGCGACGATCGGTCGCTGGTGGGAGCCCAGCACCGCGGTCCACGGGATGACGTAACCCAGGACCAGCCAGAGCGCGGCGGCCGCGACCAGCAGCACGGCGGTCACCCCGTCGCGCCCGTCCATCGACAGTCGCACCCCGACGACATTGGTCCCGGCGATCAGGGTGAAGAAGCCGAAAGCTCGGCGCGGGTCGGTGAAGTCGTCGACGACAGCGGCGCGGTGCGCGAGCAGGCGCCAGCCGTTGAGCACCAGCAACAGCACGAAACCGACCACCGCCACGACGAGCAGCACGACCGACACCGCTGTGAAACCCTTGAGCAGCATGCCCACTGAGATGATGCCGCTCCCCATGACCGATGCGAAGTAGCCCGGCGTGAGCGTGCGCACGGCATCCTGCAGCCGCCCAGCGATCCCGGTGCTCACGCCACGAGGCTAGCGCTCGGGCGCCTGGTCCACGGGCACACCTCAACCGGACTGGCGTGCACTCCCCGTGACCCTGCTCGCGTCGAAGACCCCGTCCACGGTCTGCACCGCGCGGATCACGTGGCCGAGGTGCCCCGGGTCCCCCATCTCGAAGGTGAAGTGCAGCTTTGCCACCCGGTCGCGGGAGGTCGTGACCGCCGCCGACAGGATGTTGACCCCGTTGTCGGAGATGACGCGGGTGACGTCCGAGAGCAGCCGCGACCGGTCGAGCGCCTCGACCTGGAGCTGGACGAGGAACAGGCTGCTCGCGGTCGGGGCCCACTCGACCTCGATGATCTTCTCCGGCTGGGAGAGCAGCGACGTCGCGTTGGTGCAGTCCCTGCGGTGCACGGACACCCCGTTGCCGCGGGTGACGAACCCGAGGATGTCGTCGCCCGGCACGGGGGTGCAGCACCTCGAGAGCTTGACCCACACGTCGGTCATGTCCTTGACGACGACCCCGGGGTCGCCGGAGCGCCGATGGCTGGGGCGCGCGGCCGCCGGGGACGCCGCCTCGGCGATGTCCTCGCGCGCGCCGTCCTCCCCACCGACGGAGGCCACGAGTCGCGAGACGACGTGCTGCGCCGAGACGTGACCCTCACCGATCGCGGCATACAGCCCCTCGATCCCGACGAGCCGGAGCTCCTCGGCGACACCGGTGAGCGACTCCATGGAGGTGAGCCGTTGCAGCGGGAGGCCCTGTTTGCGCATGATCTTGGCGAGGGACTCCTTGCCCTCGTCGATCATCTCCTCGCGCCGCTCCTTGGTGAACCAGTGCTTGATCTTGTTGCGCGCGCGGGGGCTGTGCACGAAGCTCAGCCAGTCCCTCGACGGGCCGGCGGAGTCGGCCTTGGACGTGAGCACCTCCACGACGTCGCCGTTGTCGAGCCGGCTCTCCAGTGGCACCAGCCGACCGTTGACCCTGGCCCCGATGCAGTGGTGCCCCACCTCTGTGTGCACGGCGTAGGCGAAGTCGACCGGGGTCGAGCCCGCCGGCAGCCCCACGAGCTGGCCCTTCGGCGTGAAGACATAGACCTCGCTGGCGTTGATCTCGAAGCGCAGCGACTCCAGGAACTCCCCCGGGTCGGACGTCTCCTGCTGCCAGTCCAGCAGTTGACGCAGCCACGCCATGTCGTTGATCGGGCCGGTCTGCCCGTCGCGCGCCTGTGCGCCGGGAACCGGGCCACCCGGCGCCGAGGGATCCTCCTTGTACTTCCAGTGCGCGGCGACGCCGTACTCGGCCCTGCGGTGCATGGTGTGGGTGCGGATCTGGATCTCGACGGGGCTTCCGCCCGGGCCGATGACCGTCGTGTGCAGCGACTGGTACATGTTGAACTTCGGCATCGCGATGTAGTCCTTGAAGCGCCCCGGCACGGGGTTCCACCGCGCGTGCAGGGCGCCCAGCGCGGCGTAGCAGTCCCGCACCGTCTCCACGAGCACCCGCACGGCGACGAGGTCGTAGATCTCCTCGAAGTCGCGGCCACCGACAATCATCTTCTGGTAGACGGAGTAGTAGTGCTTGGGGCGCCCGGTGACGCTCGCCTTGATCTTGGCGGAGCGGAGGTCGCCACCGACCTCCTCGCGCACCCCGGCGAGGTACTCCTCACGGGCCGGTGCTCGCTCGGCCACGAGACGCACGATCTCGTCGAACACCTTCGGGTACAGCGCCTGGAAGGACAGGTCCTCCAGCTCCCACTTGATGGTGTTCATCCCGAGCCGGTGCGCCAGCGGCGCGTAGATCTCCAGGGTCTCCTTGGCCTTGCGCTGGGCGCTCTCCTGGGAGACGTAGCGCCAGGTGCGCGCGT
>JBDSVV010000344.1:0-3475 GCA_039927035.1 Ornithinibacter sp.
ACGGCCCACGGATACATGAAGAGCATCTCGACGTCGAAGGCGAGGAACAGTAGCGTCGCGAGGTACCAGCGCACGTGGAAGCGGGAGAGCGCGTGCGCCTCCGGCATCCATCCCGACTGGTAGGGCATCGTGCGCAGCACCGAGCGCCACGGCACGAGCAGCCAGTGCGCGCCGTAGAGCAGCGCCACACCGAACAGCCCCAGCCCTGCCATGACGGCGAGACCGGTCATCGCTGCGCGCCGCCCTTGAGTGGGAGCCGCACCTCGAAGGTGGACCCCTGCCCCGGTCCCGGGCTCGCCGCCGACAGCGACCCACCGTGGGCCTCGACGATGGCGCGGCTGATGGTGAGGCCGACGCCGGACCCTCGATCCTTCCGGTCCCGGGCGGTGTCGCCTCGGTAGAACCGCTCGAAGACGTGGAGCAGCTGCTCGGGCGGGATGCCGTCGCCGTCGTCGTGCACCGCCACCACGGCCCCGGGTCCGTCGACCGAGGTGACCAGTCGCACGGTGCCACCCACCGGGGTGTGCCGGAGAGCGTTGTCGAGGAGGTTCGCGAGCACCTGAGCGAGGCGCTGCTCGTCCCCCCTCACCACCCCCCCGGTCTCGTCCTGAGCGTCGACCGACACCTTGACACCCTTGTCCTCACAGCGCGTTCGAGCGGTCTCGACGGCCGTCGCGGCGAGCCGGACCGGACTCAGATCGCTCAGCTGGAGCGAGAGGCGCCCCTCCTCGGCGCGACTGACGTCGTCGATGTCGGCGGCGAGGCGCGAGAGCCGCTGCACCTGGTGGGTCATGATCTCGCTGGTCTCCGGCCCCCACGTGGCGACCCCGTCGTCGAGTGCCTCGAGGTATGCCGTGCACGTCGCAAGAGGGGTGCGCATCTCGTGGGCGAGGTCGGTGAGGAGTCTGCGTCTGGTGTCTTCGGTGATCTGGAGACGGGTCGCCATCGTGTTGAACGAGGCGGCGAACTCGTCGAGCTCTGCGCCTGCACCGGTGGGGGCGACGCGACGGTCGTATCGCCCCCCGGCGATGGCGCTGGCAGCAGACGAGAGCTCTGTCAGGGGGCGCCGCAGGCGTCGGGCGATGAGCACGGTCACGACGCTCGCGCTCCCCACCGCTATCACCAGGGCCACCCCCAGCGACACGAGGTTGGAGTCCAGGTAGGCCCGCTCGGCGTGGAGCACCTGGTCGTCGTTGAGGGTGCCGCGGGCGTGCAGGAGGTGGTCATGGAACAGTCGGGGCCCGACGACGGCTGCGACGACAGCGGCGGTGGCGACACTCGCCAGGAGCACCCCGAGCTGGGCGATCATGAGCCGGGTGGCGAAGCCGTCACGTCGCCACCCGGACCGGGCACTCATCCGGCACCCATCCGGTAGCCGACGCCTCGCACGGTCTCGATGTAGCGAGGGGCTGTGGGGTCGTCCCCGAGCTTGCGGCGAAGGTGGGCGACGTGAACGTCGACGAGGTGCTCGTCCCCGACCCAGGCCCGGTCCCAGACCTCGTCGATCAGCAGGCGTCGCGCCCACGCATAGCGGGGCCGGGCGGACAGCGCCTCCAGGATGTCGAACTCGGTTCGGGTGAGCTCGACCGCCTTCCCGCCGACGGTGACCACCCTCGCACCGGGCTCGACCTCCAGGTCACCGAAGACCCGCAGCGGAGCCTCGAGGGTCTCGTGCTCGCCGTGGCGGGTGCGCGGCCGGCGGAGGAGTACCTGCACGCGAGCGACGAGCTCGCGTGGGCTGAAGGGCTTGGTCACGTAGTCATCTGCGCCTACCGACAGCCCGATGAGCCGGTCGGTCTCCTCGGTGAGTGCCGTGAGCATCAACACGTAGCAGTCCGAGAAGGTGCGTACCTGCCGGCATACCTCGATGCCGTCGAGCCCGGGCAGCCCCAGGTCGAGCACGATGACGTCGGGGTCGCTCGCCCGGGCCATCCGCACGGCATCCGTGCCGTTGTCGGCTGTGCTGGTGGAGTAGCCGGCTCGTTCGAGGTAGGTGCAGACCATCGCCGCCAGGGCAGCCTCGTCATCCACGACGAGCACGGTCGCCGGGGTCGTCGATTCGTCAGCAGGCACCCCGGCAGTCTCGCCGATCCCGCCCGGCAGGGTCGCCACGTGCGCCCGCAGGACGGCATCCTTCGTCATTTCTTCATGGAATGTCGACGGATCTGCCACCTGGCTCCCCTTCGATGGGGCCCAGTATCAGGAATGGACCAAGCACGCGGAGGGCGGGTGCGGGCGATGGGAGCGATGGGGTGGATGTCGCCGTGGTTCTTGGCGCTCACACTCGGGAGCACGCTGCTGCTGTGGGTGGTGGCGGCCCTTGCCATCATCCGCCTGCTCGGGCCCCCGCCTCCGCCCCAGGGCCAGGCCGACGGGCAGGCACCGCTGGCAGCCCTCGACGAGAGCCTGGCGCGCGACGAGATCAGCCTCCAGGAGTACCGCTCCCGACGACGCCGAGTCGTCGACGGACACTGAAGGCCCCACTCGACCAGGAAGCAGGATCGATGACACCTACAGCTCTGCCTCGCCCGACCCGGGGGCGCGCCGCGACGCCTCGCACCGGGCGCCGAGTCGCCGTGGTGCTCGCCGGCACGAGCCTCATGCTGGCGGGCTGCGGCGCGGATGCCGCATCGCCGAGCGGCACCACGAGCACCGGCTCGTCCGCGAGCGCGGGTCCGGAATCCTCTCCTCCCGCCGCCAGCGTCCCGCCCGCGGCGGCCCCACGGCCCATGGGCCACATCCACGGCGTCGGGAGGGAGCCGGAGACCGGGATCGTCGTCCTGGCCACGCACGGTGGCCTGTTCCGTCTCGATCCTGCGGGCCCGGTGCAGGTCGGGCCGGCGGTCGACCTCATGGGCTTCGGCGTGGCGCCCGACGGGTCCTACCTGGCATCGGGTCACCCGGGGCCCGGCACGGACCTCGAGCAACCGGTCGGTCTCATCCGCTCCACCGACGAAGGGTCGACGTGGAGCACGCTCTCGCGCGCCGGCGAGTCCGACTTCCACGGGCTCACCGTCGGAGAGGGAATCGTGGCGGGGTTCGATGGAACGCTGCGGTTCAGCGACGACGGGTCCACCTGGCGATCTGTCCCGATTCCGACCCAGCCTCATGTGCTGGCCGCCTCGCCGACCGGGGGGCGGGTGCTCGCCACCAGCGCAGACGGGTTGCTCAGCACCGAGGACGGCGGGTCGACGTGGACCACGCTCACACCTCCCGAGCTGCTCGTAGCCGTCGACTGGGCTGACGCCGACACGGTCGTAGGGGTCGGTACGACGGGTCGGCTGGTGATCAGCGAGGATGCCGGGTCGACGTGGCGGTCTGGGCCGAAGGAACTCGGCGAGTCGACCGCGCTCGACGCCCACCTGGTCGACGGCACGATCGATGTGGTCGTCGTCGTGGGGGGTGCTTCCGTGCTCTCGACGACCGATCTCGGGGCCACGACCACCCCACTCATGTGACCCGCACCTCCGAGGCT
>JBDSVV010000345.1:0-9110 GCA_039927035.1 Ornithinibacter sp.
GCCGCCCACCCTTCGTGGGCGGCGCTTCGGCGATGATGGCGCCATGTCCGAACCCGGTGCCGACTACGTCACCACCTGGTATTCCGACATGGGCGAGGTGCCGGACAAGGACCGGCTGTGGACCCGGCTCCTGGGCCTGCCCCGCCACGTGCTCTCGACCAGCGCGCTCACCGGCACCGCTCTCGACGAGGTGGCCGAGCTCCTCGCCCTCGGGCCGCACGACGTGGTGTTGGACCTCGGGTGCGGCCGCGCCGGCTACGGCCTCGAGCTGATCGCGCGCTCGGGTGCCCGGCTCGTGGGGATCGACTTCGCGCCGGCAGCCATCGACCAGGCTCGTGCCAACGCCGAGCTGCTGGGTCTCGTCGACCGCGCCGACCTTCGGGTTGGCGACATGACCGCATCGGGCGTAGGCACGGCATCGGTCACTGCCGTGCTCTGCGTGGATGCCGCGCAGTTCCCACCCGAATTCGCTGCGACGTTCACCGAGGCGCACCGCGTGCTCGTCCCGGGTGGCACCGCCGTCTTCACTGGGTGGGAGGCGCGCGATCCGTTGGACCCGGTGGTTCCCGAACGCATCCGCCGGGTCGATCTCGCCCGGGGGCTGCGGGATGCCGGTTTCGGCGACGTGCAGGCTCGATCGCGCGAGGACTGGCTCGCCGATGAGCGAAGCGCGTGGCGGGCCGTCGTCGAGCTGCCTCCCTCACGCGACCCTGCGGTGCAGTCGCTGCAGGCCGAGGGGCGCCGCGTCCTCGAGCGCGGGGACCCGTTCCGGCGGGTGTTGGCGACAGGTCGCCGGCCCTGACCGGGCCTGTCAATTTGGTCGGCACGCGCCTGGAGAGTGCGGATTCCGTCGTGAGAGCTCGGTGTGACACGTGTCTCAGACGGTGCAGCGTCCACATCGTGAAAGCCACCTGACAGGTCGTCGGGCGTCCACGTACCGTCGATGACATGGCGTGGCTCGGGGTACTCCTCATTCCCAGCCGCGGCGAGGTCCGGTAGCCAGCACCCTCGTCGCGGAGACCCTGCGACGTCGCCGGCCGCTCGCCGAGCACCCTCGGCTCGAGCACCCGAACCACTCCTTCACGAGAGCGGCACGATGCCGCGGAGACGAGAGCACCATGAACGAGAACAGCACCCGCGACGAGGCCACCCTGGCTCGCCAGGCACTCCAGGAGTCGATGGACCTGCGCGACCAGGGCCACTGCGAAGACTGAGTGACGCCCAGCGAGCACCGTCCCGGACGGAGCCCTCGACGGCCGTCCCCACCCGACCACGGGATGGGACGGCCGTCCGCATCCCGGAACCGCTACCTAGGCTGGAGCCCATGACCGACAGTGCCGCCCTAACCCTCGACATCGCCGTCATCGGCGGCGACGGCATCGGACCCGAGGTCGTGGCTGAGGGCCTGAAGGTGCTGGGTGCAGTGACCGCAGGGTCTGGCACCACGGTCTCCACCACCGAGTACGACCTCGGTGCCCGTCGCTGGCACGCCACCGGCGAGACGTTGCCCGCCTCTGTGCTCGAGGAGATCACCGGGCACGACGCGATCCTGCTCGGCGCGATCGGCGACCCAGGTGTGCCGAGCGGCGTCCTTGAGCGGGGGGTTCTCCTGCCACTTCGCTTCGCGCTGGAACACTACGTCAACCTCCGCCCCGCCCGGCTCTACCCCGGGGTGCCGAGCCCCCTGGCCGTTGAGCGCGTGGCACCTGGCGGCATCGACTTCGTCGTCGTGCGCGAGGGCACCGAGGGCCCCTACGTCGGCAACGGCGGCTCGTTGCGCGCCGGCACCCCCCACGAGATCGCGACCGAGGTGAGCATCAACACCCGCTTCGGTGTCGAGCGCGTCGTGAGGGACGCCTTCGCCCGCGCCCAGGCCCGACCGCGCAGGCACCTCACCCTCGTCCACAAGCACAACGTCCTCACCCACGCCGGTCACCTATGGCGGCGCACGGTGGAAGAGGTGGGGGCCGAGTTCCCTGACGTCGAGTCGGCCTACCAGCACGTCGACGCGGCGACGATCTTCCTCGCGACCGACCCCGGCCGCTTCGACGTCATCGTCACCGACAACCTCTTCGGCGACATCATCACCGACATCGCCGCAGCCATCGCCGGCGGGATCGGGCTGGCAGCCAGCGGCAACATCAACCCCGAGCGACGGTTCCCGAGCATGTTCGAGCCGGTGCACGGCTCCGCTCCGGACATCGCCGGTCAGGCCAAGGCCGACCCGACCGCCACGGTGCTGTCGGTGTCGATGCTCCTGGAGCACCTCGGCCTCATCACCGAGGCGGGGCGGGTGGAGCGAGCAGTGGCTGCAGACCTCGCCGAGCGAGGGAGCGCCCCACGCTCGACCACCGCGGTCGGCGACGCCATCGCCGCCCGCCTCTGACCGGAGCCACCACAACCGGTCGACGGTCGACTGAGCGGGCACCGGCATCCGCGCGACCCCGACCGGCACGGGGGTCAACGGCGGGTAACCTCACAGGCAAGCATCGACGCCTCCCGAGGAAAGGACCCGCGAGTCCCATGAGCCTGACCTTCGACCTGCAGCGCAACCCCTCCCCGGCGAGCGCGGAGCGTCGCGCCGGGATCCACGCCAACCCTGGGTTCGGGGTGCACTTCACCGACCACATGCTGCGTGCCGTGTGGACCAAGGGCGGCGGCTGGGGCGATGGTCGCGTCGAGCCCTACGGGCCGGTCCAGCTCATGCCGAGCGCGGCCGTGCTGCACTACGCCCAGGAGATCTTCGAGGGGCTGAAGGCCTACCGTCACGAGGACGGCTCGGTCTGGTCCTTCCGCCCCGAAGCCAACGCGGAGCGCATGCAGCGCAGCGCCCGTCGGCTCGCCCTTCCCGAGCTCTCGACGGAAGACTTCCTCGGCTCGTTGCGCGCCCTCGTCGCGGTCGACGAGCCGTGGGTGCCGCCGGCCGGCACCGGCGAGACCAGCCTCTACCTGCGGCCGTTCATGTATGCCTCCGAGGCCTTCCTCGGGGTGCGACCGGCCAACGAGGTCACCTACTGTCTTATCGCGTCCCCGGCCGGGGCCTACTTCTCCGGTGGCCTGAAGCCGGTCACCTTGTGGATCTCGGAGCACTACGCCCGCGCGGGCACCGGTGGCACGGGCGCCGCGAAGACGGGGGGCAACTACGCCTCCTCGCTCGCCGGGCAGCTCGAGGGGACCGAGCACGGTTGCGACCAGGCGGTCTTCCTCGACTCCTCGACGCACACCTACATCGAAGAGCTCGGGGGCATGAACCTCTTCTTCGTCACCTCCGACAACCGCCTCATCACTCCGGAGCTGACCGGCTCGATCCTCGAGGGTGTGACCCGAAGCTCGATCCTGGAACTGGCCAAGGAGCTCGGGCTGGAGCCCGAGGAGCGGCGCATCCGGATCCAGGAGTGGAAGGACGGCGTGGCCAGCGGCGAGATCCGTGAGATCTTCGCGTGCGGCACCGCCGCCGTGATCACCCCCGTCGGGGAGCTGCGCTGGGAGGGTGGCTCGGCCGCCTCCACCGCGGGCGAGGGTGGCGGCGAGGTCACCACCTCCATCCGTGCTGCCCTCCTCGACATCCAGTACGGAAGGGCGGAGGACACCCACGGCTGGCTGACCCGCTTGGCGTGAGCGTCAGCCAATCCGGCCGTCACTCCGCGGCCCGCTGCGGGCGAGTGCCGGATAGTTTGGGGTGTTCGCCTTCCTGACGTCTGGAGCCCACCATGGACATTGCCACCCTCATCATCATCATTGCTGTCATCGCGGTGATCGCGGTGATCGTCGCCGTCTTCATGTCGCGCAACGGAGGCAGACGCGCCGAGGCCGACCGTGCAAAGGCAGCGGACATCCGTGAGGATGCTGCGGAGCACGACCGCGAGCTGCGTGAACGGGAGGCTCGTGCGACCGAGGTGAAGGCGCAGTCCGATCTCGCTCGGGCTGAGGCCCAGAAGCAGCAGGTCGAGGCGGAGCGACTCGATCGCGATGCCCGCGTGCGCGCGGAAGAGGCTGGGGTCGTGCGCGAGGAGCGCGATGATCGCCTGCGGCGCGCCGACGAGCTCGACCCGGACGTGCGCACCGATGACGATGGCAACCGGGCCGATGACGAAGGCAACCGCGTCTCGAGCGACGATCCCCGCTCGGCGGGGGCTTTCGACCACGCGACCGGTGACCGCCCGCGTGAGAGCAGCGACGGGCGCATCGAGAACGGCAGCACGAGCGAGCAGGTCGGTGACGACAGCGTGGTGGACGACGACGTGGCGCACGAGGACCCGGCGAGAACCCAGCGTCGGGATGACGACCGGGTCTGACGCGCTGTGCGGTGAGACCCCAGCGCCGCGCGTCATCGCCACCGACCTGGACGGCACGCTTCTGCGCAGCGATGGCACGGTGTCGCCACGCACCGCGCGGGCCCTGCGCCGAGCAGAGGATGCCGGGCTGTCGGTCGTCTTCGTCACCGCCCGGCCGCCGCGCTGGATCGAGGCCCTGCGCGAGTACGTGGGTGGCCACGGGACGGTCATCGCTGGCAACGGGGCCTTCGTCATGGACCTGTTGTCGGGGACCGTCGAGGAGTACGGCTTCGACGGCGCGGCGCTGTTGACCGTGGCGCGGGCGCTGCGTGACGCGTTTCCCGACGTCGGCCTCGCGGTGGAGCGGCGCACCGGGATGGCACGGGAGGTCGCCTTCGCCTCACCCCACGGGGAGGATGCGCTCACCAGGACCGTGCCCCTGCTCGAGCACCTCGACGACCTTGACGAGGTGCCCACGGGCAAGCTCCTCGCCGCGGTGCCCGACCATGCCGGGTCTGACTTCCTCGACGCCGTGTCGTCAGCCGTGGGCGAGCAGGGGATCGTCGCCTACTCAGGGGTGGGCCACCTGGCCGAGATCTCGGCTCCCGGAGTGACCAAGGCGGCTGCGCTGGCCCGATGGTGCGAGGAGAGGGGCGTGGGGTCGGAGGCGGTGTGGGCCTTCGGTGACATGCCCAACGACCTGCCGATGCTGGCCTGGGCGGGAGTGTCGTTCGCAATGGCCAGTGGCCACCCCGAGGTGATCGCGGCCGCCAGCCACGGGTGCCCCGCCAACGACGAGGACGGGGTCGCCGCTGTCATCGAAGCGCTCCTGACGCGCTCACGGCTCGAAGGAACCTCGTGGAAAGGTTCGTGAACACACCATTGACGACCGGGTCCCTCCGGGTGTTGTCTTCTCCCACGACAGGTCCGATGGACGATGGGTCCGCGGCCATACCTTTGACCCGGGAGTCTCCATGAGTGGTGTGAGCGACACGCAAGCCAGCGGCCGACCCGGCGCGGCCGACGAGCACGACGACGAGTCGATGCTGGCGGCCCTGGGCTACAAGCAGGAGCTGCACCGGGGGATGAGTGGCTTCAGCAACTTCGCCGTCTCCTTCTCGATCATCTCGATCCTCTCGGGGTGCATCACGACCTACTACCTGGCCATGGATGCCGGTGGGCCGATTGCGATCAACCTCGGCTGGCCGCTCGTTGGCATCTTCGTCCTGTGCGTCTCGCTCGCCATGGCCGAGATCTGCTCCGTCTATCCCACGGCGGGGGGTCTCTACTACTGGGCGGGCAAGCTCGCTCGCCGCAACAAGCGCGTCTGGGCATGGTACGTCGGCTGGTTCAACTTCCTCGGCGAGGTGGCGGTCACGGCCGCCATCGACTACGGTGCCGCGATCACGTGGATGGCCCTGCTCAACCTCGTCTTCGGCCTCGAGGTCACTCTTGCCTCGACCTTCATCGCGTTCCTCGTGATCATCGCGCTCCACGGTCTGCTCAACACGTTCGGCGTCAACCTCGTCAAGCTGCTCTCGAACGTCAGCGCATGGTGGCACCTTGCTGGTGTCGCGGTCATCGTTGCTGTGCTCTGGCTGGTGCCCGACCAGCACCAGAGCCTCGCGTGGACGTTCACGGAGTTCAAGAACGAGACCGGCTGGGGCAACAGCCTCTACGTCGTGCTCATCGGGCTCCTCCTGGCGCAGTACACCTTCACCGGCTACGACGCGTCCGCCCACATCGCCGAGGAGACCAAGCAGGCCTCCGTGCAGGCTCCGCGCGGGATCGTGCGCTCGGTGTGGGTCTCGCTCCTCGCGGGCTGGATCCTGCTCATCTCGGTGACCGCCGCGATCCAGGACTACGCGGCCACCCGCAACTCCGAGACCGGGCTGCCCCCGGCCCAGGTCTTCATCGACGCCGCCGGCCGTGACCTGGGCATCGCGCTGCTCTTCATCGTCGCCGTGGCCCAGTTCTTCTGCGGGATGGCCTCGGTGACCGCGAACTCGCGGATGTCGTACGCATTCTCACGGGACAACGCCCTCCCGGGGTCGCGCTTCTGGGCCCGGGTCAACCCCCGTACCGGAACTCCGACCAACTCGATCTGGCTCTGCGTGGCCGCGGCGATCACTGTGACGATCCCGGCGCTGTTCAACCTCACTGCATTCTTCGCGATCACCTCGATCGCGGTCATCGGCCTCTACATCGCCTACATCGTTCCGGTCTACCTGCGTCGGACAAACCCGGAGTTCACCACGGGGCGTTGGAACTTGGGTCGTTGGTCGGCGCCGATCGGCTGGATCGCGATCGTCTGGGTGACCTTCATCGTGGTGCTCTTCATGCTCCCGGCATACGCCCCGGGCACCTTCGGTGACGGGACCTTCAACTACGCGCCGATCGCCGTGCTCCTCGTGCTCGTGTTTGCCACCGTGTCGTGGTTCGTGGGCGGGCGCGACCACTTCATGGTCGACGTGCCCGAGGGTCACGACACCATCCCGCCAGCCGAGATCTTCCGGTGAGGGCCGCTGCGTGAGCAACCCTGCGCCGGACCCACAAGAGGGTCGCCTCCCTGCTGCCGTCCTGCGGGCAGCGGTCGGCAACACCTTCGAGACGACGGTGGAGCAGCTGGCCACCGCGATCCGACTCGGGGTCTTTGTACGGGACGAGCTGCTGCCGCCCGAGCGTGAGCTCGCAGCGCGGCTCGGGGTCTCTCGCACGACCCTTCGGGAGGCGATTGCCGCGCTGCGCGAGTCGGGCTTGGTGACGACGACGCGCGGGCGGGGCGGTGGGACACTGGTGACGTATGCCGGAACCACGCCCCAGCGAGGGGCCGGCCCCGTCCGGACCGGAGCAGCGCTGGCCGACGCCCTCGATTTCCGCCGCGTGGTCGAGCCCGGTGCTGCGTGGCTCGCCGCCGGGCGAGGGCTCTCTGGCGACCAACGGGCGTGGCTCGTCCAATCGGCCGCCGAGGTGCGGGCTGCCCCGCACGCCGCGGCGCACCGCATCGCCGACAGCCGGTTGCACCTCGCCGTCGCCACGTTGTGCGGTTCACCGATGCTCATCGAGTCGGTCACCAGGGCACAGGCGGCACTGAGCGAGATGCTCTCTGCAATACCGGTGCTCAGCACCAACATCAGCAATTCCAGCGACCAGCACGACGCCGTCGTGGACGCCGTGCTGCGCGGTGACCCCGAGGGCGCCCGCACCGCCATGGAGGAACACTGTGACGCCACCTCCGCCCTGCTCCGCGGCCTCATCGGATGACGAAGGAGAACTTCATGCCCACCTCGATCCACGACGGCGGACCACCACGGATGACCGTCGACGACCTCCGAGCAGCAGTCTCTCGCGGGGAGGTCGACACCGTCATCGTTGCCTTCACCGACATGCAGGGCCGCCTGACGGGCAAGCGGCTCCACGCGAACTACTTCCTCGACCAGGCGCTGGATGGAGCCGTCGAGGGGTGCAACTACCTGTTGGCGGTGGACGTCGACATGAACACCGTGGCCGGTTACGAGATCTCGTCGTGGGAGAAGGGCTACGGCGACTTCGAGTTCGTCATGGACCTGGAGACCCTCCACCGCACCCCCGGTCAGCCCCACTCGGTCACCGTCTTGTGTGACCTCGGGTGGCTGGATGGCTCCGGGCCGGTGCGCCAGTCCCCACGAGACATCCTCAAGGCGCAGGTGGCTCGTGCCGAAGCGCTCGGCTTCAGTGCGATCGCCGGCACCGAGCTGGAGTTCATCCTCTTCGAGGACACCTACTCCGCAGCGTGGCACCGCCGCTATCAGGGCCTCACCGCAGCGAACCGCTACAACGTCGACTACTCCGTCCTGGGTGGCACGACCGTGGAACCGGTGCTGCGCGAGATCCGCAACGAGATGTATGCCGCGGGGGCGATCGTGGAGGCAGCCAAGGGGGAGTGCAACTACGGGCAGCACGAGATCGGCTTCCTCTACGACGGGGTGGTGCGCACCTGCGACCTCCATGTCGTCTACAAGACCGCCGCAAAGGAGATCGCGGCCTCGCACGGCACATCGCTCACCTTCATGGCGAAGTTCGACGAACGCGAGGGCAACTCGTGCCACATCCACCTCTCCTTGCGCGGAACTGACGGGGAGATCGTCTTCGCCGATGACGAGCGGGACGGGGGCCAGAGCACTCTCATGGACCACTTCCTCGCAGGGGTGTTGTCCACGATGCCTGACCTGGCCTACTTCTATGCCCCGAACATCAACTCCTACAAGCGTTTCGCCGCAGGGTCGTTCGCGCCGACGGCCATCGCCTGGGGTCGGGACAACCGCACCTGCGCCGTGCGCGTCGTCGGCCACGGTGCCGGTCTGAGGATGGAGAACAGGGTGCCCGGGGGTGACGTGAACCCCTACCTCGCGGTGGCGGCGATGCTGGCGGGAGGGCTCTACGGCATCGAGAACAAGCTCCCTCTGGAACCGGCCCTGGAGGGCAACGCCTACGATGCCGACGTCGACCACGTGCCCGCGACGCTGCTCGCCGCGAGGGATCGCCTTGCCGCGTCAGGCATGGCGCGTGCGGCATTCGGTGACGACGTCGTCGACCACTACGTCAACGCTGCCGACGTCGAGATCGCGGCCTTCAACGCTGCCGTGACCGACTGGGAGCGGGTCCGCGGATTCGAGAGGTTGTGAGCAGCACCCGATGATCACGAGCGCCACCACGCACGACGTCGTCAACCCAGCGACCGAGGAGGTCTTCCGCACCATCGACCTGGTGGGTGCGGAGGAGACCGACTCCGCCGTGGCCCGTGCGGTCGAGGTCGGGCCCAGCTGGCGAGCGGTCACCCCTGCGGACCGCGGGATG
>JBDSVV010000346.1:0-6044 GCA_039927035.1 Ornithinibacter sp.
GGCGTGAGCTGGCAGTGCTGCTGGCCCGTAGCCCGTCGGGCCAGGCCGCCGCGTGGCCGGTCGTCGAGACGGTCCAGATCGACGGCGTGTGCACCGAGGTGCTCGCCCCCGCCCCCGGACTGGACCCCGATACCGCCGCGAATGCCGTGGCCGCGGCGTTGCAGGTCGCCGGCGAGCTGGGTGTCACCGGGGTCCTCGCCGTCGAGCTCTTCGAGGTCGGCGGCGCTGACGGCGAGCCCGGGTTCGTCGTGAACGAGCTCGCCATGCGCCCGCACAACTCCGGGCACTGGTCGATGGACGGTGCGGTGACGGGCCAGTTCGAGCAGCACCTGCGCGCGGTCCTGGACCTGCCGCTCGGCTCACCGCGCCCGCGCGCGCCCTGGACGGTGATGGCCAACGTGCTGGGTGGGGGCTATCCCGAGCTGTACCCGGCATACCGTCACGTCATGGCCCGCGACCCGGAGGTCAAGGTGCACGTCTACGGCAAGGCCGTGCGACCCGGGCGCAAGATCGGCCACGTCAACGTCTCGGGTGGCGACCTCGCCGACCTGCGCGAGCGGGCGGGGCATGCCGCCGACTACATCAGGGGAGTGGTGACGCAGTGAGCGCCGACGACGTGAGCACCGACGACATGAGCACCGGCGACGTGAGCACCGGCGCAGTGGAAAGCGGCGGCGCGGACGGCCGAGCGGCATCCCCCGTGGTGGGGGTGGTCATGGGCTCGGACTCGGACTGGCCCGTCATGGAGGCCGCGGTCACCGTGCTCGAGGAGTTCGGGATCAGCTGCGAGGTCGACGTCGTCTCCGCGCACCGGATGCCGGAGGAGATGGTCGACTACGGACGCTCGGCTGCCGCGCGCGGGCTGCGCGTGGTCATCGCCGGTGCCGGCGGTGCAGCGCACCTGCCGGGGATGCTGGCCTCGGTGACCTCGCTGCCCGTCATCGGCGTGCCGGTGCCCCTCGCCCGTCTCGACGGGATGGACTCCCTCCTCTCGATCGTGCAGATGCCCGCCGGGGTGCCGGTGGCGACCGTATCGATCGGTGGGGCGAGGAATGCCGGCCTGCTCGCCGCTCGCATCCTGGGCGCGGGTGAGGGGGCCGAGGCCGCGCGGCTGCGCGCCCTGATGGACGACTTCCGCTCGGGTCTGCGCGACCAGGCGCGAGCCAAGGGCGAGGCGCTGCGCGCGAGTCGTCTGGCCGAATCCTGAGCGCACCGGACGTGGGTCACAGGGGCGGTGGGAGGACTCCTCGTTCGAGGAGCGCGTCGACGACGCGCTCCCCAGCACGGCCGTCGTCGGCTGGGCAGAAGCGGTCGCGGAAAGCCGCGATGGCCGTGGCCGACGAGCGAGCGAGGCCTTCCTCGTCACGGAGCACCCCGATGAGTTCGGCTGTCGTGCGCACGAGCGGGCCGGGTGCAGTGGACTCGAAGTCGAAGTAGAAGCCGCGCAGCGAATCGCGGTACCGCTCGAGGTCGGGGACGAAGAACACGATGGGCCGCCCGAGCACCGTGTAGTCGAACATCACCGAGGAGTAGTCCGTCACGAGCAGGTCGGCCGCCGCAAGGAGGTCTTCCATCTCGAAGCCGGCGCCGGCATTGTGCACCCCCCACGGCAGGCGCACCTTCCCACGCACGATGGGGTGCAGCCGCACGACGATCTCGTAGTCGTGGCCGATCGCGCCCTGCAGCGCCGCCACGTTGATGGGCAGCGCGAAGGTGAATTGCTTTCCCCGGCGCTGGTCGTCGCGGAACGTTGGCGCGTAGAGCAGCACCTTCCTGGATCGGGCCAGCCCCAGACGCTTGCGGATGGCGGCCGCGCGCGCCTGGGTGGACCCGTCGGCGAGGGCGTCGTTGCGTGGGTAGCCGACCTCGAGGACATCACCGGTGTATCGAAAAGCCGACCGGAACCGCTTGCTCGCCCAAGGACTCGGAGACAACAACAGCGACCACTCGGAGATCATCTGGTCGACGCGACCCACATACCCGTCGTCCCGACCCACGACCTCATCCATGTCGTGGAGCATCCGCTTCAGCGGGGTGCCGTGCCACGTCTGGAGGTAGAAGGTGTTGTCGGGGCGGCGCATCCAGGACGGCTGGTTCTGGTTGCTCACCCACGTGCTGGCGCGACCCATGACCCACAGGTAGCGCCAGGAGAGACGTTCCAGGGCGAGGCTGCCGTCGGCGGCGCGCCCGCCGCGACGCACCACCCACGCGGTCTTCACGGGCAGGCCGCGCTCAAGGATTGCCCGGTGGATCGACCCGGGACTGTCACCGCGGTCGGCGCCGAGGTTGCTCTCGAACACCGCGACGCCGTTGCGGGGAAGGCGCCGCGCGACCCGGTAGAGCGTCGTGCGAAGAGGACCTCGGGCCCGTTCGATGAGCACGTTGACGGAGCGTCGACGCCAGACGCGCTTGACGACACGACGTGCCGACGCGATGCCGTCACGCACGATCGGTGGGTCGAGGCGGCGACGCGGCGAGGCCGTGGCCGCCCGCACGATCCGTTCCCGAGCGTTGGTGTCACGGTGCGCGATCAGCTCGCGCGACTTGCGCTGGGCGTCGGGGTGGATCACGAAGTTGCGCTCCGCGGCGGCATCCAGTGCCTGAAGCAGTTCGGCGCCTGTCGCCACGATCTCGCCGGGCAGTTCCTCGTCGAGGTCGAAATGCGAGGGACGTCTGCCCAGGAAGCGACTCCGGTCGAACTGGTAGTAGACGACCGGCCGGTCGAGGAAGGAGAAGTCGATGGCGGCGCTCGTGTAGTCCGTGATGACGGCCATCGAGCGCACGAGGATGTCCTGAATCGCGGTGTCGCCGTGGCGGATCACGCTCACATGGCTCAGGTCGAAGATGTCGGCGTAGGGCTGCATGTTGGCGTGGAGGTAGAGGTCGGCGACGAGCCCGTTCCGCTCGAGGAAGGCCCGAAACCCCTCGGAGCGGAGCAGGTCGTTCCAGCGCTGGAAGAACTCGCTCCCGAGGACGTCCTCGGGGGTCTTGAGCCAGTCGCGCCAGGTCGGCATGATGAGGATGCGCCGCTCGGGAGGTGCCAGGCTGCCGAAAAGTCGGTCGTGCCGGGAGAGACCCGTCACGAAGACGCGCCTGGCTGGCCAGCCGAAGTCGTCCTCGATCATGCGCCGTTCGCGGTCGGAGCTCACGATGAACGCGTCGGCGGTGAAACCGGGCACTGAGTAGCCGTAGTTGGCGACCATGTTCTTGGTCCCCATGATTCCGTGCTGGAGGAAGACGCGGCGCGCCGTGACGTTGCGCTGGAACTTCGGACCCCGCACGGGCAGGAGGTAGTCGCTGTGGTGCGAGCTGAGGATGCGGCGGGCGGCCAGCGTCGACTCCACGTGCTCGCGACTGCCGAAGAGCACCACGCCGGGGTCGCCCTCCAGCTGTGAGAGGTCGGGGGAGTCAGCGCTGATGACGTAACGGGCGTCGATCTCCGGGTGGGCGCCGCGCAGGTGCTCGTAGATCGCCAGGCCGGTGTCCTGGGCAGTCTCCGGCCGTTCACCGACCAGCCAGACGGGGCGATTCCTCGTCTTCCACCGCAGCACCTTGCCTGAGCGCCAAGGAGCGCGAGCGGTTGGTACGGCCGCAGGGTCCATCGGGCGGTATTCGAAGGCGAGGGCGCCGGCCTTGAAGGTGCGGTAGGCCCGAAACTCCCCAGCGTGGGAGCCGTCGCTGAACACGCTCGTCGGGGTGATGACTCGAGCCCGGGGCGCGAGCCGTGTCACTCGCACATCGAGGGGCGCGGGCTGGCCCCACACGTCGGCCTCGAAGCTGGCGTCGATGTATTCGGGACGGTGGAAGCGCCCGAGGAGCATCGCTTGGTCCAGGGTTGCCCGGAAGTGGAGCGTGCGCGGACCGGTCGCGTCCTGCGGTCCCGGGGTGCTCGTGATCGTCGTCGGGAGCGCGATGCGCTCGCCGCTGCGCCGCGGGACCAGGACGAGCCGACCGGCGGTGAGGGCGAAGCTCTGCGATTCGACGTTCCCGACGATCTGCCAGGAGGTGTCGTGGCGGTGCACCTCGGTGATGCTTCCGCGGGTGCGTGGGGTGGGCTGGCGGGGCCCGAACGCGACGCTGAGGTTGCCGCTCTCGCGCAGGTAGGGCGTCAACGACCCGCTGCTCGAGGGGATCGGTCGCGATGCCTCGCTTGTCGTGTGCTGGACGCTCAGCCCGGTGTAGTCGTGCAGGCCGCTACGGATCTCGCGGAGGTCGCGCTCGGAGTGGATGCGCAGGCCGAGGTCGGCGAGGATCGACCGCACCGGCTCGTCAGGAACGGCCGCCAGGGACTCGGCCTCGTGCGCGGGCCACGCGGCCTCGAACGCCGCCAGGACCACCGCCACGGGGATCCGCAGCTCGCTCAGGCCATCAGGCCCCACCGACTCGACATCGGACTCCCAGAGGATGTGGCCCGTGCCGCGCACTGCGAGGTGAGCGCCGCGCAGCCACAGGGTCGGAGCAAGGTGCACGCCGACCACCAGTGCCTCGGGGGTGTAGGCAAGAGCGAGGAGTCTCAGGGGTGGTCGGAGAGGAACGGGTGACATGCAGACCTCTGGGTCGGGGACGCTGGCACACCGAATCTACCGGCGCGAAGGCGAGCCGGTGACCCGCCGCGACGTCCGCGGTGCCGGTTGCTGGTGCCGGGAGGGGTCGGCTGTGCCACTCGTCAGCGCTGCATGCCGTCGTGCTCCATCGCGGGCCACTCGATCTTCGGGCAGGTGTCCATGACGACACCCAGCCCGGCCTCGCGCGCCCTGGCAGCCGCGGCCTCGTCCACGACACCGAGCTGGGTCCAGACGGCGTCGATCCGCAGACGATCCCTGTGGGCGATCGCGTCGTCGATCACGGCGCCGACGTGCTCGGAGCTCACGAAGCAGTCGACCACCTTGATGTCCTGGTCCGGGAGGTCGGCGAGGCTGGCATAACCCTGCGCCCCGTGGACGGTCTCGGCCTTGGGGTGCACGGGGACGATGGTCTTGCCCAGCTCCACGCCCAGCCACTGCGACACCCCGTATGCCGGCCGGTCGGCATTGGTCGACAGCCCCACCACCACCCACGTGCCGGGGTCCATGAGCAGCGCGCGAATCAGGGCAGGGTCGTTCTGGTGCTCCAGTGCCATGGCGCCATCATGCCCGGCGAGAGCGCAGCCGAGCGGCGCAGGCGTCAGTCGGCCCCGAAGAGGTCGCGGGTGTAGACCTTGTCGACGACGTCGCGGAGCTCGTCGACGAGCCGGTTGGCCACGATGAGGTCGCTTCGGGACTTCAGCTCCCCGAGGTCGCGGATGACCTCCGACCCGTAGAAGTGGTCCTCGTGCAGTTCCGGTTCGTAGACGATGACCTCGATCCCCTTGGCCTTGATCCGCTTCATCACGCCCTGCACGCTGCTGGAACGGAAGTTGTCCGAGCCCGCCTTCATGATGAGCCGGTGGATGCCCACGACGCCCGGCGCCCGGGCGACGATGTCGGAGGCGACGAAGTCCTTGCGGGTGGTGTTGGCGTCGACGATCGCACTGATCAGGGTCTGCGGCACGTCGGCATAGTTCGCGAGGAGCTGCTTGGTGTCCTTGGGCAGGCAGTAGCCGCCGTAGCCGAACGATGGGTTGTTGTACTGGGAACCGATCCGCGGGTCCAGGCTCACCCCCTCGATGATCTGGCGCGTGTCCAGGGCATGGGTCGCGGCATACGTGTCGAGCTCGTTGAAGAACGCCACCCGCATCGCGAGGTAGGTGTTGGCGAAGAGCTTGACCGCCTCCGCCTCGGTGCTGTCGGTGAGCAGCACGGGCACGTCGTCGTCCAGGGAGGCATCGGCCAGGAGGCGGGCGAAGCGCTCACCGCGTTCGGTCCGGTCGCCGACCACGATCCGCGACGGGTGGAGGTTGTCGTGCAGCGCGCGACCTTCGCGCAGGAACTCCGGGGAGAACACGATGGTGTCGGTGCCGAGCCGCTGGCGCAGTCCCGCGGTGAAGCCGACGGGCACGGTCGACTTGATGACGACGGTCGCCGCGGGGTTGATCGCCACGACATCACCGACCACCTGCTCGACGC
>JBDSVV010000347.1:0-8374 GCA_039927035.1 Ornithinibacter sp.
CCTCCGACCTATTGCCCCTGACCCACGCGCAGACCCCCGAGACGGCAGCTTTCGTGTGGCTGATTAGCAATATGTCGGGAGGTTGGTAGACTGGTCGTTTCAACCATTCGGGTCTGGGTCCGATCGAGTCGCCGTCCACAGGCGTCGCGGACCCGGGCCCGTTGCCGTAGCCGTAGCCCGCAGTGCCACACGTCGTGGCGCGTGGGCGCGAACCACGATCCAGGAGTAGTCACGTGACCGAGACAGCCAACAAGGCGAGCTACCTCACCCAGGGTGCCTTCGATCGTCTCAAGGCCGAGCTCGACGAGCTGTCGGGACCGGGCCGGAGCGACATCACCAAGAAGATCGAGGCGGCCCGCGAGGAGGGTGACCTCAAGGAGAACGGCGGCTACCACGCGGCTCGCGAGGAGCAGGGCAAGATGGAGGCCCGCATCCGCCAGCTGACGCAGCTGCTCGAGACGGCCGTCATCGGGGAGACCCCTCCCGACGACGGTGTGGTCGAGCCCGGCATGGTCGTGACGGTGAGCATGTTCGGCGACAAGGAGACCTTCCTCCTCGGCTCGCGCGAGATCAACGACGACGAGGTGCAGGTCTACTCGGAGAAGTCGCCCATCGGTTCGGCCGTCAACGGCGCCAAGATCGGCGACACCGTGACCTACCAGGCCCCGAACGGCAAGAAGATCGAGGTCACCGTCCTCGCCACCACGCCCTACAGCGGCTGAGACCGATGCGCCGCACGGCGCGCAGAGAAGGGCCGGGCGGCAGGACTCGCCCGGCCCTTCGCGCGTGTCCACCCCGGCGGGCATCCGGGTCGGCAGGACCTACGAGGCCGTCCCTCAGTCCGTGGTGCGGGAGACGTACGCGCGGACCGCGAGCGGAGCCGGGATCACCGACAGCCCGACCGCCCACAGGACCGTCGCGGACTGCGCCCAGCGGGGCCGAGGGTCCACGTCCTCGACCGCGGTGAAGTCACCGAAACGCTTGACGAGGCCGATCGCCCCGATGGCGGGGGCACTCATCGCACGAGGCAGAACGGATGCCGTGCCGGGTCGAGGTAGACGACGAACCCGCCCTCGACCGAGGGCTGGTGCTCGTGCCGGACGGCACCGGCCGCGAGGACCTGCCGCTCTCCCTCCTCGAGGTCGGCGATGTGCAGGTCGAGGTGGAACTGCTGCGGGTGCGAGCCACCGGGCCACGTCGGCGCGACGAAGTCCTCGATGCGCTGGAACGCCAGGCCCGTTCGCGGGGCCAGAGGACCTGGCGAGACACCACTACCCGCGGGCACAAGAGTGACCCAGTCGTCGTCGGAGGAGTCCCCGACCTGCCAACCGAGGACCTCGGCGTAGAAGGCTGCGAGGGCCCGAGGATCGGGGCAGTCGAGCACCACGACGTCGAGCGTGGGGCGGGTGGACGGCGGCGAGTCACTCATACCGAAACGCTACGACAGTCCACCGACACCTGTCTTCTCGACGTCTGATCCCGCCGCGACGGGAGTCAGGCCGACACGTGCCCCCTCACGAGCCCACCCACCCGCGCGACCTCCTCAACGGTGTTGTTGACGTGGAAGGACACCCTCAGTCGACCGGCACGCTCCGCCGCGAGGACCCCGTGCTCAGCCAGCAGGGCGGGCACGCTCGCGTCGGCGAGCAGTGAGCGGATCGCGCCACCCGTGGCCGCGAGCCCGGCCTCGGCCGCGAACACCTCCTCCAGTGCGACCGCGTGGTCCTGGAGGGCCTGGGCGCCCACGGACTCCAGGAAGTCGAGGGAGGCCTGGGTGCCGACCCACGCGTGCCACCCCGGCGACACGTCGAAGCGCCGCGCGCCGTCGGCGAGGCGCAGCGGAAGTCCATAGATCGAGGACCACCGCTCGGCCCCGGCATACCAGCCCGCGCTGGTCGGGACGAGCGCGTCCACCTTCTCCGGCGCCACGGTGAAGAAGGCCGTGCCCCTGGGGGAGAGCAGCCACTTGTAGGCACTGCACACCGTGTAGGCGAACCGGGCCGCATCGACCACGAGCCACCCTGCCGCCTGCGTGAGGTCGACGAGCACGTCGACGCCGTGGTGGTCGGCAGCGCGCGCGACCGCGTCGAGCGGCGCGACGGACCCGTCGACGGACTGCACCGCAGCCAGCGCCACGAGCCCGGTGTCGCCATCGATGTGGTCGGCGAGCTCGGTGAGGGGCACTTCGAGCACCCGCACGCCGCGGTGTGCCTGCGGTGCGAACGGGAAGGTCACGCTCGTGAACTCCCCGGTGGGCACGAGCACCGTCGCGCCGCCCGGCACTGCGGTGGCGAGCAGCGAGACGAAGGGCGAGGCCTGGTGACCCACTGCAACCGACTCTGCGGGCACCCCCACGAGCCGGCCGTATGCCGCTCGCGCTCGGTCGATGACGTCGTCGTAACCGGGCGCGTGGGCCACTCCCCGCCGCCACTCCTCGAGCGCCGCCTGCACGGCATCGGTCGTCCCCCGCGGGGGCAGGCCCATGGTGGCGGAGTTGAGGTAGGTGCCGTCGGCGTCGAACTCGTCCGCCCACGGCCAGGTCTGGCTCATGGGGCCACGGTAGAGGTTTCCTCCTCGCGGACGAGACGACCCGCCAGGAGACACGCGGCCTCGGGGTGGCGGTCCACCAGGAGACCGATGCGAAGAGCAGGTATGCGGCGTCGACCGCGACCTTCGCACCCTGCGGCACCCGCCACCCCCCGCCGTGGTCGGTGACGATGCCGGCCAGAACCCGCTTCGCGACTCCTTCGGGCGCGTGGCGCAGCACGCCCCCGGAGCCGAGGACCAGCACCACCTCCGCGAGCGGCCGAGGACGGCCCGCGGCGTGTGGTGGGCGACCGTGGCGCCGCACCGCGACCACGGTCGCGGCAGCGGCGAGGGCCTCCTCAGCGGCCCACTCCTTCGCGTCGGCCGCGAGGTGGGCGGTGTCGGCGGCGACCTGCCCGGCATACCGGATCGTGTCCTCCGACAGCGCGAGCCGCTCCCGGACGGCGCCCTCGACGATGCCGTCCGCGTTCCACCGCATCCCGAGGTCGGCTTCCACGGTGCGCGAGTGCCACAGCGGTGCCACCACCTCGCGCTGGATCGTGGCGTCCTCGCCCTGTGGGGTGATGACGGAGTAGACGTCCGTCGTGGCGCCACCGATGTCGACGACGAGCACGTCGCCGCCCACGCGGTCCGCGAGCACCTCGACGCCGCTGAGCACGGCATCCGGGGTGGCCGCCCTGACCAGCTCCGCGAATCCGCGCCCGCGGGAGAGCCCTTTGCCGCCTATCACGTGGGTCAGGAAGACCTCGCGGATGGCTGCGCGGGCCCCCTCCGGGGCAACCACCCCGATCCTGGGAAGGACGTTGTCCGTCACGACGTGGCGGCGCGAGGTGCTCGCCAGGAGGTCCCCCACGTCGCGGGCGACCTGCTGGTTTCCCGCGACGACCACCGGCGCGGCCAGGCGGGCCCTCGCCAGCCGTCCGGCGTTGTGCAGGAGCACCTCGGCGTTGCCACCGTCCGTGCCACCCACGAGGAGCACCACGTCCGGGGCGCAGGCCCGCAGCTCGGAGACGGCTCGCCCATCGAGGCGACCCGTTGCGACGTGCACGACCTTGGCACCCGCGGACAGCCCGACACGGTGACCGGCCTCGGCGGTGACGTCCCGCTCGTACCCGACGACGGCGAGCCGTAGGCCACCACCGGCGCTCGAGCAGAGGAGCACCTCGCCGGGGTCACGCGCAGCACACAGCTCAGCGCGCACCACGTCGACGCCGTCCATGACATCGGTGTTGATCGTCGTCGGGTGGCTCGCCGTGCCGAGGACGGCACCCGAGCCCAGCTCGAGCAGAACCGCCTTGGTGAACGTCGACCCGACGTCGACGGCCAGGACCGTGCCCACCGAAGGTCTCAGGACAGCCGGTCGAGGGCCTGGCGGAGATCCGCGATGAGATCCTCGACGTCCTCGATGCCCACCGACAGCCGGATCAGGTCGGAGGGCACCTCGAGCTCGGTGCCGGCGACGGACGCGTGCGTCATCCGGCCGGGGTGCTCGATGAGTGACTCGACACCCCCGAGGGACTCACCCAGGGTCCACAGCTGGGTCTCGGCACAGACCTTCGTCGCGACGTCCTCGCCACCCCTGACCCGGAACGCCACCATGCCGCCGAACCGCCGCATCTGGCGAGCCGCGACGTCGTGGTTGGGGTGGTCGGTCAGGCCCGGGTAGTGCACGGCCGTGACTCCGTCGTGCTGGCCCAGGAAGTCGACGACGGCCTCGGCGTTGTCGCAGTGACGCTCCATCCGCACCGCGAGCGTCTTCAGGCCGCGCAGCACGAGCCAGGCGTCGAAGGGGCCGGCAATCGCACCTATCGAGTTCTGGTGGGTCGCGATGAGGTCGGACACACTGCGCCCATCAGGGGTGGTTGCTCCCGGGGCGACGATCACGGCGCCGCCGACCACGTCACTGTGGCCACCGGCATACTTCGTCGTGCTGTGGACCACGACGTCGGCGCCCAGGGCGATCGGGTTCTGGAGGTACGGCGAGGCGAAGGTGTTGTCGACGATGAGGAGCGCTCCTGCCTCGTGCGTCACCGCCGCGATGGCCTCGATGTCGGCAATGCCCAGAAGAGGGTTGGTGGGGGTCTCGACCCAGACCATCGCGGTCTCGGGGCGGATCGCGGCGCGCACGGCCTCGACGTCGGCGACCGCCGCGATGCTGTGCTCGACGCCCCAAGTGCGCACGACCGTGTTGAAGAGCCGATAGGTGCCCCCGTAGGCGTCCGACGGAACGACCACGTGGTCGCCCGGCGTGAGCAACGCGCGGAGCACGGTGTCCTCGCCGGCGAGGCCGCTCGCGAAGGCGAAGCCCCGTTCACCGCCCTCCAGCGCGGCGATGCACTCCTCGAGCGCCGCGCGGGTCGGGTTCGCCGAACGGGAGTACTCGTAGCCGCCGCGCAGCCCTCCGATGCCATCCTGCTTGTAGGTGCTCACCTGGTGGATCGGGGGCACCACGGCACCGGTGGTGGGGTCGGGCTCCTGGCCGGCGTGGATGGCGCGCGAGGAGAAGCCGAGGTCGTCGTGGGTCATGATCACGAGGGTATGCCGTCCAGCGCGCCCACCAGGTGGGGCCCTGCCCTCGTGCCGCTCGTTCCTTGCGGCCAGCGACATCCGGGGCGACGTCCCCTCATGGGGCTGGTCGGTCACGCGAAGCACCCCCCTCGCCACGACATGTCAGGCCCCGCGACGGAGCGCCTGTGGACAACCCCGCAGACGGCGCCGCGCCCGGAGGACACTTGTCTTGGGAGGATCGCGAACCATCGATGGTCGCCATCTCGACGCGAGAGGGGCCGGGCAGTGGTGATGTTCGAGTGGCCCGATGAGGAGGACGACCGCACCGTGATCGTGCTCCTCCGGTTGGCGTCGGAGGCGGTCGATGCCTCCGTCGCACGCGCCCTCGGCCCGGCGGTCGCCGAGACCCTCGGGCCGCTGGACGGCCGCCGGCTCGTCGAGGTCCACATCCTGCGCCGACTGGCCCGCTAGGAGTTCAACGTCGCCCAGCTCTGTGACCACCTGGGCCGCAGCCACCCCTCGGTGGTGGAACGCATCCTTGGACTGGAACGCCTGGAGCTGGTGGACAGGGCGACGTCTTGGTCGGACTCACGCTCTCGAACCATCGGCCTCACGGCATAGGGGCAGCGGGTCGTGGCCGAGGTCGACGGCATCCTTGACGACGTCGCCCACGAGTGGGCAGATGACGTGGCCTGCGCCGAGCCACATCCCCGCGCGTTGCACCACCTCATGGCCAGCGTCGTCAGCTGGCTGCCACCCGGTGAGTCCGGTGCGGCCCGCATCTCCTTTCGCAGAGGTGACGTGCCCACATCCGGCACCTGAGTCGGGGATGATGCGCCGCAGTCCCGACGTTGTCGACACCATGCTCTTCGGATCCCGCGCCAAGACCACCATGCCCACCGCTGACGACGCCATGCAGGGCCGTGACCGCCGGCTGTTCCACGTGCCGAGCACCCACGAGGTCCTCGGCACCGCACTCGAGGGCCCGTGGCCCGAGGGCACCGAAGTGCTCTACGTCGCGATGGGGTGCTTCTGGGGGGTCGAGCGGATCTTCTGGCAGCTCCCAGGGGTCGTGACCACGGCTGCGGGCTACATGGGCGGCTTCACGAAGAACCCGACCTACGAGGAGACGTGCACCGGCCGCACCGGTCACGCGGAGGCCGTCCTCGTCGCCTACGACCCGAGCATCACCTCCCCCGAACTGCTGCTCAAGGCCTTCTGGGAGAACCACGACCCCACCCAGCGCAACCGTCAGGGCAACGACGTCGGCACGGCCTACCGGTCGGCGATCTTCTGGACCACTCCCGGCCAGGAGGCCGCAGCCAAGGCCACTCAGCAGGCCTTCCAGGGCGTGCTCACGCAGGCTGGTCGAGGCGAGATCGCCACCACGTTCGCGTCGGCGAAGGATGCCGGGCCGTTCTGGTACGCAGAGGACTACCACCAGCAGTACCTCTACAAGAACCCCAACGGTTACTGCAACCACGGCCCCAACGGTCTGACCTGTCCCGTCGGTGTCGCCAACCTTCCGGCCCAGACGGACGTCCTCCCTCCGACCTGAACCGGCGGACGTGACCACGTCGGCCTGACCAGGTTGGAGCGACGCGGCGACCTCCAGGCCCCTCAGATGGCCGCGGCCACCTCGGTGCCCTGACGGATCGCGCGCTTGGCGTCGACCTCATCCGCCACGTCGGCGCCGCCGATGAGGTGGGTGGTGACCCCCCGCTCGCCGAGCTCGTCGGCGAGGGTGCGCTGGGACTCCTGACCTGCGCACACCACGACGGTGTCGACCGCGAGCACGCACTTCTGCGAGCCGTCCTCGCCGAGGGCCAGGTGCAGTCCGTCATCGTCGATCCGCTCGTATGCCGTCACGCCGGTCAGCTGCTGCACCCCCTTGGCCTTCAGGGCGGCACGGTGCACCCAGCCCGTCGTCTTGCCGAGCCCCTTCCCGATCGAGGTCGTCTTGCGCTGGAGGAGGAAGACCTCTCGCGGGCTCGGCTCGGGCACCGGAGCGCTCAGGCCGCCACGGGTCTTCGCGGGGTCCCCGACCCCCCACTCGGCGCGCCAGGCGTCGGCATGGAGGGTAGGTGAGTTGACGGTGGTGAGGAACTCGCTGACGTCCACACCGATCCCTCCCGCACCGATGACAGCCACCCGCTGCCCGGCGGTGCGCTCACCCCGCACCAGCTCGGCATATGTCATCACCATCGGGTGGTCGATCCCCTCGATGTCGGGGATCCGCGGCACCACGCCCGTGGCAACGACCACCTCGTCGAAGCCGGCCTGCTCGAGCTCGTCCGCCGTGACCCACCGATCCAGGTGGACCTTGACGCCGGTGATGTCCAGCCGCCGGGTGAAGTAGCGGATCGTCTCGGCGAACTCCTCCTTGCCCGGGATCCGCATCGCGATGTCGAACTGCCCGCCCACGTGGTCGCGAGCCTCGAAGAGCTCGACCTCGTGACCCCGTTCGGCCAGCGTCGTTGCGGCGGCGAGACCTGACGGGCCACCTCCGACGACGGCGACCTTCTTGGTTCGGCGCGTCGGCCCGAGCACCAACTCGGTCTCGTAGCCGGCGCGCGGGTTGACCAGGCAGGTCGCCCGCTTGTTGACGAAGGAGTGGTCCAGACAGGCCTGGTTGCACGCGATGCACGTGTTGATCTCGTCGGCTCGGGACTCCTCCGCCTTGCGGACCCACTCCGGGTCGGCCAGGAAGGGTCGTGCCATCGACACCAGGTCGGCGCCACCGTCGGCCAGCACGGACTCGGCCACGTCGGGCATATTGATCCGGTTGGTCGCCACCACGGGGATCGACACGTGATCCTTCAGCCGACCGGCATACGAGGCGAATGCCGCGCGCGGCACCGACGTGACGATGGTCGGCACCCGGGCCTCGTGCCATCCGATGCCGAGGTTGAGGATGCTGGCGCCAGCCGCCTCGATCTCGCCGGCGAGAGCGGTGACCTCGTCCCAGGTCTGGCCCTCCTCGACGAGGTCGAGGACGGAGATGCGATAGATGAGGATGAAGTCCGGGCCGGCCGCCTCGCGGACCGCACGCACCACCTCGACGGCGAAACGACGGCGCTTCTGCGGGCTGCCGCCCCACCGGTCGGTGCGGTCGTTGGTGCGAGGAGCGAGGAACTGGTTGATGAGGTAGCCCTCGGAGCCCATCACCTCGACGCCGTCGTAACCGGCCTCGCGCGCGAGACGCGCCGCGCGCCCAAAGGCATCCACCTGCCGCTGGACCCCCTTGTCAGAGAGCGCCCGGGGCGCGAACTTGCTGATCGGGCTCTTGATCGCCGAGGGTGCGACGCACCACGGCGTG
>JBDSVV010000348.1:0-11802 GCA_039927035.1 Ornithinibacter sp.
CCGGGAAGGTGCGCCATGGCGCGTAGTAGTGGTGCCCCGGCACCTGTCCGGTGAGGATGCCGAGGTAGCTCGTGATGCGCGTCTCGGAGACGATCGTGTCGTAGTGGTGGGTGGTGAGCCAGACGTCGTCGCCACCGATGTGGGTACCGAGGAACGTTTCGCCGGGGCGGCCGTCGGCGAAGGGGTAGAAACCCCCGTGCATCAACCCGCCGGGGCGCACGTAGGGGTGATCGGGGATCTCGCCCGCGTCGTAGAACGCATCCCACCGCATCCTGTCGAACAGCGCGGCAGCGAGCGGGGCCGCAGCGCCACCTGCGTTCTTCACGACGAGCAGCGCCGCGCCGAGCCAGCCGTTGTCGACACTGGAGACGAAGGGCTCGACGCGCTTGCCGTCCTCGGGCCAGATGCGCAGCGTGTCGCCGGTGGCCTCGTCGTACCAGTTGAAGAACATGCCGCTGGGCTCGTGATGCTCCATCGAGCCCAGCGTCGTCAGCGTTCGGGTGAGTCGCGCAGTGCACTCCTTCGCCGTGATGATCCCGAGCTCGCGAGCCACGATCGTCGACCACAGATACCCACCGATGTTCGTCGGCGACGTGTAACCCGAGCGGTCACCCGCGGCGAGCGACTCGCGGATGTTGTCGGCTGGCAGGCCGGTGGCGGGGTGCGTCATGGCGTCCAGGCTGTGCCACGTGTCGGTGGCCCAGCGGTGCAGACGGCCCCGGGAGGAATGAGGCACCTTCGCCGAAGCGGCATCCGGAAGGAATGCCGTGGGCACGCTCGCCTCGGCATGGGGACTGAGTCCCACGGCGGCAAGCAGGGCGGCGCCGCCGACGAGGACCTGTCGCCGACCCGTCACCCCGCCACCGTCGATGTGGGTGGGGGCGGACGGGGTGGGTGTGCGTTGGTCGGTCATGGTCGAGACTCCGTTCGAGGGGTGCACGGTGCGATCTGCCCAGGGGTGTCGGGCGGGTTCGGCTACTTGATGCCGGTGGTGGCGATGCCCTCGATGACCTTGCGCTGAAAGACGAGGAAGATCATGAGGATGGGGATCACGACGACAGTCGCCCCGGCGAGCAGCAACCCGTAGTTCGTGGAGTTCTGGCCCTTTGAGTACAGGGCGAGGGCGACCGGCAGGGTGTACGTGTTTTCGGTCTGCGCCACCACGAGCGGCCACAGGAAGTTGTTCCAGCTGCCCAGGAAGGTGAGGATGCCGAGCGTCGCCAGGGCCGGCCCGCACAGCGGGAGGATGATCCGGGCGAAGATCCGCAGCTCACCGGCGCCGTCAACACGGCCGGCGTCGAGCAGGTCACGAGGGAGGCCGAGGATGAACTGCCGCATCAGGAAGACGCCGAACGGCGCCACCAGGAACGGCAGGATCAGGCCGGGCAGGGTGTCGACCAGCCCGGCATTCGCGACAAGCACGAAGAGCGGCACGAAGGTGACCACGCCCGGGACCATCAGGGTGGCCAGCACGGCGACGAACACCACGTTCTTTCCTCGGAAGGTCAGCATCGCCAACGCATAGCCGAGCATCGAGCAGAACAGCAGGTTGCCCGCCGTGACGATGACAGCGACGATCGCCGAGTTGGCGAAGTAGCTGCCGAAGCTGAGCCGTGAGAACAGCTGGGAGTAGTTGTCGAACGACGGGTTCTGTGGCCACCACGTCGGCGGCACCTGGCGCAGCTCGGTGGTGGGCTTCAGGCTGCCAAGCACCATCCAGACGAAGGGTGCCGCGACCACGACGACGGCAATCGTGAGCAGCACGTAGAGCCACCACTTGCCCTTGACCTGTGTCGAGTTCATGACGGCCTCACTGGTTCTCTCGCAGGAGCCGGAACTGGATCGCCGTGACGATCGCGATCACGACGAAGATGATGTAGCTGATTGACGCGGCATACCCGTAGTTGCCGAAACCGAACTGCTTGTAGGTGTACATCGACATCGAGATGGTGCTGTCGAGCGGGCCACCGCTGGTCATGACGAAGGGCTCCTCGAAGAACTGCAGGTAGCCGATCATCGTGATGACGCTGACGAACAGGATGATGGGACGCATCAACGGGATCGTGATGTGGCGGAACCGTTGCCACGCGCTGGCGCCGTCGATCGCGGCGGCCTCATGCAGCACCCACGGCACCGCCTGCAGCCCAGCGAGGAAGATGATCATCGAGGTTCCGAAGTTGCGCCACGACGCCATCATGATCAGCGCCGGCATCGACCAGTTGGGGTCGCCCAACCAGTTCGGGCCGGGAATGCCGACCCAACCGAGCACCGTGTTGATCAGGCCGAAGTCCCGCTTCAGCAGGAACTGCCAGACCACCGCGACGGCCACGATCGATGTGACGACAGGGGTGTAGAAGCCCAGCCGAAATGCCGACCTGAACTTCGTGATCCCGCGGTCGAGGGCCACGGCCGCGGCCATCCCCAGCACCAGGGTCAGCGGCACACCCACGAGGACGAAGTACGCCGTGTTGCGCGCCGCCCGCAGGAAGGTCTCGTCGCCCAGCGCCCGGGTGTAGTTCTCCAGGCCGATCACGTTGACAGAGAAGGGCGTCCTCAGGTCCTTGGCCTTCGTGTCGGTGAAGCTCATGAAGAGCGACTGCAGCACCGGCCAGACGGTGAAGACGAGGAAGAGCAGGACGAACGGCAGGGCGAGGGTCCAGGCCGCCCGCCCCTCCCGCAGACGCGACCCAACGCGCTTGCGGGAGGGGGTGCCGGGCCCGGGGTGGTCGGGCTCAGCGGCGCCGATGACACCGGCGTCGCGCTCCGTGTGGGCGGACATGGTCAGTTGTTTCCGGTGCCGATGGATTCAGCCTGCTTCTCGACGGTCTTCAGGGCGGCAGCCGGGTCGGACCCGGTCTTGGTGACCTTCTCCATCTCGGTGTCGAACGAGGTGACGACCTGCTCCCACGTGGGGAACGACGGCGGAGCCTGAGCGGTCTCGAGCTGCTTACCGAAGACGGCGAGCTTCGGGTCGGCCGTGAGGGCGGGGTCCTGCCAGGCACCCTTGACCGAGGGCAGGTCGGTGGACATCCCGTACCACTTCACCTGGGTCTTGGGGTCAGAGAGCCAGTTCACGAGCTTCCACGACGAGTCGCGGTTCTTGGTGCTCTTGAACACGACGAGATTGGAGCCACCCACGAAGGAGGAGGACTTCACGTCGGCCGGGATCTGCATGACGTCGTACTTCTCCTTGAACTTCGCGCCGCCGCCTGCCTTCTCGACTGCGGACATCATCCACGGGCCGGAGATGAACATCGGCACCTTGCCGCTGACGAAGTCGGGCTCGGTCGTCGGGGTCGCCGGCGCTGCCTTGTCCGAGATGCCATCGGTGAAGAAGGACTGGTAGTACTTCGCGGCCTTGAGCATCTCGGGGCTGTCGAAGTTGTACGCATTGCCACCGTCCTTGGTGAGATCGGCGCCTGCGGACCACGCGAACGGCATGATCGACTGCCAGGAGCCCGTGCCGCCAGCCTGCAGACCGATGCCGTACTTCGCACCGGCCTTGTCCTGCATGGCCTTGGCCATCGACTTCAGACCCGCCCAGTCGGTCGGGGGCGTGGTGATGCCGGCCTTCTTCGCCAGGTCGGTGCGGTAGTAGACCAGCCGGGTCTCGACGTACCAGGGGACCCCGAAGGAGGTCCCGTTGACCTCGGTCGTCTTCTGCGCCCCGTCGAAGAAGACCGACGTGTCGACCTCTCCCGGGGTGGGGTCGAGCGCGCCCATACCGGCGAACTCACCCATCCAGGTGGTGCCGACCATCGCCACGTCGGGGGTCTTGTTCGCGGTGATGGCGGTGGTGAACTTGTCGTGAGCGGCGTCCCACGGGATCGCGGTGACCTGCACCTTGGCGCCGGGGTTGGCAGCCTCGAACTCCTTGGCGAGATCGGGCAAGTTCTGGCCCTCGGCGCCCATGGCCCAGACGGTGATGGTGCCCTTGGCGGCTCCCGAGCTCACCGCCTTACCGGTCTCGGCAGGCCCGCTGGCGGCGTCCTGGCGTCCGCAGGCGGACACGGTCAGGGCAAGTGCAGTGACACTTGCCAAGGTGATGGCGGAGGTGCGTCTCATCGGTCTCTCACTTTCTGGGTGGGGTGGTGTGATGTGTGGCAGGGATGGGTCTCAGGGATGCTGGGGAGGGGCCGGGTGGGCACCCGCACGAGGTGCGGATCACGACCTCGGTGGGCAGCACTCGCCGCTCGGCGCTGGGGGTGGCGCCGTTCACCAAATCGTGCAGGCGCTCGGCGGCGAGCGAGCCGACCTGCTGCACGGGTTGGCGCACCGTGGTCAGTCCGGGTCGCACGTAGCGCGCGGTCATGACGTCGTCCCAGCCGACGACGGCGATGGCGCCGGGCACGTCGATGCCGCCGTCCATGAGTCGCGTCATGATCGCCAGGGCCAGTTCGTCGTTGCCGCAGACGAGAGCGTCAGGGTCGTGCTCGCCGGCGATGATGCGCTCGGCGACCGCTACACCCGCATGCTCGCGGAACTCGGCCCGCACCGGCTCGGCCGGGGGCAGCCCGCGATCGTGGTGGGCCCGGAGGAAGCCGTCGTGCCGTTCGCGCACGTCGAAGGCGGCGTCGGGGTCGCCGACGAAGAGCAGCCGCCGGCGGCCGTGCTGTAGGAGGTGTTCGGTGAGGTACCTCGCGCTCTCGGTGTTCTCGGTCGCCACGGCCTCGACACCGGGGCGGGCCTCCCCGCCGATGACGACGACCGGCTTCAGGACGGGATCCATGCTGTGCGCGTCGGCGCCGAGCACGGCGATGCCGTCGACACGGCTCGCGAGAGTGCGCACGGCTCGGCCGCGGTCCTTCGTGCCGGCGAGCACGAGCATGACGCTGTGCTCCAGCTCGGCTGCCCGCCCCTCGAACCCGACGAGCAGCTCGGCGTAGTAGGGGCCGGTCAGCTCAGGGAGCACGAGGCCGTAGGTGGCGTGACGGCGCGCGGCGAGACTGCGGGCGGCGCCGGAGGGGAGGTAGTCGAGCTCGCTGGCCGCCTCGAGCACCTTGCCTCTGGTGCGCTCGGACACCACCGCAGACCCGTGGAGCACCCTCGAGACGGTCGCGATGGAGACGCCGGCCCGGTCGGCGACAGAGTAGATCGTCACTCCTTGGCGTACGTCATCAGTCGATGCCATCTGCTGAGCCTTCACCCTTGAAAGCGCTTACATTTCTGAGTCGATACTGATGGCTTCGGTGTCAGAACAGGGGAAACAAGACATCACGAAGTGGTAACGGCGCTCTGTACGCACCGCCGCAACCAGTGGTGCGGGGACGTCATCCGTTGTGCTGCAACAGATTACGCCGCCTCACGCCGCCCTGGAACTCGAGCCGGATCAGTGGGCGAGAAGTGCGGCTCTCGCCCGATCGGCTCCTGGTGATGCGACGAGCGCGGCGCCGAGGACGTCGAGCCGGTTGCGCTCTGACGCCGGCAGAGCGAGGAGGCGCCGGGCGGCATCCCTGATATCGGCAGGCACCGCGGTGTTGGGGTCGAGGGCCTCGCCCAGACCGGCATCCTCCAGAGCTGCCGCGCCGGCGAACTGGTCGGTCGACAGAGGAAGCAACAGCAGCGGCACGGATGCCGTCAGCGCCTCGGTCACGCTGTTGTTGCCGCCGTGCGAAACGGCGAGGGCAGAGTGCGCGAGCAGGGTGACCTGGGGCAACACGTCGCGGACGAGCCACGCTTCGGGCACCGGGCCGAGGTCGGCGAGCGGGGTCGAGCCGCTCGCGAGGGCGACCCGCACATCGAGGGGCCGCAGGGCCTCGGCAATGGCTGCCAGCACGTCGCCGCGCACAGACAAGAAGCTGCCGAGGCTGACGTAGACGACCGGCCGACCTTCACGCGCGAGCCAGGCCTCGACCTCGGCGTCGAGCGGCTCGGTGCGCACCGCGGAGCCCAGAAAGGCGTGCGGGGGAAGGAGATTCGAGCGCCTGCTCGGGTGCAGCTCCGCGGGGTAGTTGAGCAGCAACACGTCGCCCGTCTCGGCGAAGGCGTCTCGACTGGGGGTGGCACCGGGGTCGAGCGTCGTCAGTGCATCGTTCCACTGCTGTGTGAAACCGTCGCGCACGTCGTCGCACACATTGCGCAGGCGGGCGAGCTCGGCGTCGGAAGGTCGGATCGCGTGGGGAAAGGCCGGCGGCAGGCCGTAGACCTCGTCGCCGACCGTGAGCGCGCTCGGGTGCCCGAGCACGACGTCGGCGTGCCGCAGACCGGCGGCGATCAGGGCGATCCGCGCGCCGAAGGCGAGGTGGTCGACGACGATGTGGTCGGGGCGCACCCGATCGACCACGTCGAGCACATCGCGCGCGACGCCGGTCGGGTTCCACAGCAGGTCGTTCCGCCGGGCGCGGGCTTGGAACTCCAGCGTCGCGATCGCGCCGCGGCGGGTGGCGTCGAAGAACCCGCGCAGGGCGTCGTCCTCACCGCTCGGCTGGTCCTCGGCTCGGATCACCCCGGGGTTGGAGCCACGCCCGAGCTGGAGCTGCTCGCGCTCGTAGCCGAAGCCGCGCACGATGCCGTCGGTCGCCGGGCCGGTGGCCACGACGACCCGCTCACCGGCATCCCGCCAAGCGCTGGCGAGGGTGGCGAGCGGGTAGAGGTGCGAGGCGTAGTCGGGGCTGATGACGAGCAGGGTCATCGTTTGGCGCCGTGCAACGCGGGTCGCCGAGCGTGGACGGCACCGGTCGGCTCGTCGGCCACGTCGGCGTAGACGCCCTCGAGGGCCTGCGCCATCGTGCCGATGCCGAAGCGGTCGCGCACACTGACGCGCGCCTGCTCGGCCAGCACCACGGCGCCCGGGTCACGGGCGAGCCCGAGGGCACGACTGATGGCATCTGCGAGCGCCACGGGTGACGTGGTGTCGACGAGGATGCCGGTGAGGCCGTCCTCGACGTAGGTCGCTGGCCCGCCGCCGGCGGGAGCGACGGCGACGAGCCCGGCCGACATGGCTTCGAGGATCGCGATGCCGAACTCCTCCTTGAGGCTCGCCGAGACGTAGACCCCGTCAGGCGCGGCCAGACCGGGGCGGCCCAGGCGCACAGCGGCGAGCCACATGGCGACGGCCGCGTTGCGGCGGTGACCGGCGAGGAGGAGGCCGCGGCTCGCGGCATCGGCCGGTGGCACGACCCCGGCGATGAGCTCGAGCTCGGCGGCCTCGTCGTCGCTGGGGTCCACGAGATCGCCCCCGATGACGAGGAGGTTGCAGCGCGCGGCCAGGTCGGGGTGGCTCGCCCACGTCTCGACGAGGGTCGCCATGCCCTTGACGCGGTGCAGTCGCCCGACGCTGACTGCGAGGGGGAGGTGCCGTCGCTCGTGGGGAAGGGTGGTGAGCAGGGCGTCGAGGTCGGCCAGGTGGCGCGGGGGCGCGATGTCGGGGTCGGCGGTGGCGACGGCGGAGCGCGCCCGGTCGATGGCGTCGAGGTCGACCCCCTCGGCCACGACGGTGGCGGGAAGAGTGGGGTCGGTGAGGTCGACGCCGAGCAGTGCCCGGACCGCGCGCTCGATGTCGGGGCGGGGAAAGAGCACCAGGTGGGTGGACTGGTCGGCGATGCCGCGCACGAGCCGGTCGCGCAGCACGAGGTGCTCGAGGTGGTCGGCCGCGCCGAAGGTCGATCGTGTCAGCGTCCCGGCGGCCTCGCGGGCGACGAGGAGGGCCTGCGGGTCCGGCGCGAGGGTGAACACGACAGGGATGCCGAGGTCGCGGGCCACCTCGGCCGCGGCCATCGAGCCGACGTCGGCCATCCGCAGGTGCAGCACGTCGACCGGCCCGGCCGCGCGCAGGATCCGCCGGATGCCGCGGCGGGCGGCGACCCGCAACCGCCAGGACTGCGCCTGGGACGGGGGCGTGCCCCAGACCGGCACCGAGGCGTAGTGGTGGCCGGGGGCGTGCAGGTCGCCGTAGCCGGTCAGGGCATCGCCGGGGCGACCACGCGAGATGGTCACCACCCGCTCGATGCCCGGCTGGGCGGCAAGAGCATCGCCGAGCTGCACGAGCAGGGTCGCGATGCCGCCGTTGTCGCCGCGGCCGGCTTGGGTGAGGTCGGCGTCGATGTCGGCGTGGAGGAACATCTGCACGACGGTGAGCCCGTGCGTCTCGCGCGGTGCGCTCGGGGTGGGGGCCAGGTCGTGCAGCGCGGCACGGGCGACGTCGGCGAGGGGGTCGGGCCCCGTGGCAATGGCAGCCAGGACCGCAGCGGCCGCTCCGCCGATGCCGTCGGGCCGGTCGCCGAGGGCTGCGGTCGCGGCAGCGCGCACTCCAGAGTGCTCGGCGTCGTCGGCGGCCCGGTCCAGGAGCACGGTGGTGACCGCGTCACCCGGCACGAGACCGAGCGTCTCCACGAGTCGCGATCGGGCCGTGGGGCGCGTCTCGGCGGCGGTTGCTGCGGCGAGGGCGGACCCGACGGAATCGGGCTGGAGCGGGGCCCAGCGCTCGAGGGTGCGCTGGCCGACCATCGAGCCGAAGCCACCCCCGGCCACCATCGCGACAAGCGCGTGCACGGCATCCGGGCTCGGGGCGCCGGAACCCAGCGCCCACGCGGCGTGCTCACGAAGGTGGGTTCGCCCGGTGAGCAGGAGGTCGAGCAGCACCGGGTGGCCCTCGGATGCCGGTAGCGCACCAAGAGCGTGCACCGCTCCGATGCCGGTGACCTGATCGGTGTCCTCCCCCACCGCGTCGGTGAGCAGGCCGAGATCGGACGGTGCGGCGGTGCGTGCGGCGCGGACGAGCTCATCGACGAGGCGGAGAGCGGGCACGATGCCGGGCGCGCCGCGCACGGCATCCAGGCCCAGGGCGACGGCACTCGCGCTGACCACGACGCTCTCGGTCCGCGGGCGGGGGGCACTGCCGTCAGTTCGCTCCATTCGTCAACGGTAGGGTGACCTTGTCGATTTGTCGAATCTCCGTCGAATCTCTGTCGAGGCTTCGACGGAGCTGGCAGGCCCACCGACGAGCCGTCACCCTGCCTGCGAGGGCGTTCTCCTCTCCACCACCGGCGAAGAAGCCGGTGTGCCCGTTGCAGCCATCTCCGGGGTGCTCACCCATCGCCTTCATGTCGGACATGCTTCCTCCCACTGACGTGACGAAGGGAGGGCGTGACCGAAGTTCTGCACCCTGCCCCCCTCGGGAGCGGGAGCGTTGGGGTCATCGTTCAACCCCGAGAATGCGCAGATCGACCTGCCGTGAGCCCGGCCCTGCGTCTCGTGGCAGTTGCCGTTGACCTCTCCGCCAAAGGCCGGTGAGGCAGCCATGACGGCGATGCCGGCTGCTGCGAGGCGTGCAGCCCCGATCTGACGTGGTGACATGTGCACTCCTGGATCTCAGTCCCCACGGGGGAACGGCGGTGATCCCCCGAGGTTGGTATCGGCTCCCGCGGGCACCCCATAGCCCGAAATGACCATCTTCGGGTGACGGCTGAGCTCGCCCTCCCTGCCTCGGAAAGGGCCGGGCCCGCGGCCGGAGCTAGCCTTCGCTGCACCACCCCCCGACGCAAGGACCACCGTGGACTCCCCGGCCACCCTCCCCGCGCGGCCGCTCGCCGCCCTCTGGTCGCGCTACCGCCGCTATCGCACGCGCTTCGTGCTCGCTGTCGCCGTCTCGAGCGTCAACAAGCTCGCCGACATCGTGCCGGAGCTGCTCATCGGCGCGGCGGTCGACGTCGTGGTGCGCGGTGCCGACTCGTTCGTCGCAGGAATGCTCGGCGTGGAGTCGCGCTACACCCAGCTCGTGTGGCTCGCTGTGATCAATGCCGTCGTGTGGGTCATCGAGTCGGCGAGCGAGTACGTGGCTGCCGTGCTCTTCCGTGGGCTCGCCCAGGCGGTCGAGCACGACCTGCGCCTGGACGCCTACGCCCATGCGCAGCACCTGGACCTGGGGTGGCACGAGGGGCGGGCGGCGGGCCGCACCCTGTCGACGGTCAACGACGACGTCAACCAGCTCGAGCGGCTGCTCGACGTCGGCTTCCCGGACATCTGGCAGACACTTCTCAACATCATCGTCGTGGGGGTGGTGTTCGCGATCGCCTCCTGGCAGCTGCTCGTGGTGGCGTTCCTGCCGATCCCCGTCATCGTCGTGGCGTCGCTCGTCTACCAACGGCGACTCGAGCCGCTGTATGACCGGGTGCGCGAGTCGGTGGCGCTGCTCTCCGGGGTGCTCAGTGCTAACCTCGCCGGGCTCGGCACCATCAAGGCGTTCACGGCCGAGGAGCGCGAGCTCGGCAGGGTGCGTGCAGCATCGTCGGCCTACCGCGACGCCAACACCGTGGCCATCAAGTCCTCCGCTGCGTTCGTGCCGCTCGTGCGCATGGCGATCCTCGCGGGTTTCACCGCGACGCTGCTCATCGGCGGGTTCGCCGTGCTCGACGGCACGCTCGAGGTCGGTCTCTACTCCGTGCTCGTCTTCATGACCCAGCGCCTGCTCTGGCCCCTCACCGACGTCGCGACCGTGCTCGACCTCTACCAGCGGGGCCGCGCGTCGACCGCGCGTATCCTGGCCCTGCTCGCCGAACCGGTCGAGACCCAGCAGGGATCGGTCGAGCTCGGCTCCGGGGTGCGCGGGCGCATCGTCTTCGAGAACGTGCGGGCCGGCTACGGCGATGGCCCCGACGTGCTCCACGGCATCGACCTCGTCATCCCCGAGGGCGAGACCCACGCCGTGGTAGGGGCGACCGGTGCCGGCAAGTCGACGCTTCTGCGGCTGCTGCTGCGCTTCGGCGACCCCCGCGCGGGTCGGGTCACCCTCGACGGCCACGACCTGCGCGACCTCACCTGGGCCTCGTTGCGCGGGTCGATCGGCTACGTCGCCCAGGACGTGCACCTCTTCGCCGGCACGATCGGGGAGAACATCGCCTATGCCCAGCCCGACGCGTCCCGGGCACAGCTGCTCGAGGCTGCCGAAGCCGCCGCAGCCGGGGACCTCCTCGAGCGGCTCCCCGGTGGGCTCGACGCGTCCGTCGGCGAGGGCGGGCGCACCCTGTCCGGTGGGCAGCGCCAGCGGCTGGCTCTCGCCCGGGCGCTGCTGCGCCGGCCCGCCGTGCTGGTGCTCGACGAGGCGACCAGTGCCGTAGACACCGAGACCGAGGCCGCGATCCAGCGTTCGCTGCGCGAAGCCACGGTAGGCCGCACCGCCGTCGTGGTCGCGCACCGGCTTTCCACCGTGCGTCACGCCGACCGCATCTGGGTGCTCGAGCTGGGCCGGGTCGTCGAGGCGGGCACGCACGACGAGCTCGTGGCTCGGGGCGGCACGTATGCCGGCCTGTGGGCCGTGCAGACCGGCGTCGGCCAGGCACCTGTCCGCCCCGCTCATTGCGACTGACCACCACAGAGAATCCGGATGCCGGCAACGCCGTCATCCGGAAAGCATTCGGCGTACCGGAGAGCTGGTCACCACGCGCGAGCCCGACCATCGATGACCAGCAGCACGGCCACTTCGCGATCCCCGCCGAGCGTCGCCGCACGGAACGGGACGACGAGCGTGGCCGTGAAGGCGGGCCGCACCCCAGGGGCATCACGATGGCAATACCCTTGAGACTGCTCGGCGCCCCGCCATGGCGAGGCTGCTGTGTGCCATCAAGGTCTGTCTCTCTGCGAAAGGCCCCGACATGCCCACGGCCCCGCCTCCCGAGGAGTGGACAGCCGCCATCCCCACGCGGCTCGGCGCGCTCCATGTCCGCACCATCGCCAGCGGGCGTGTCACGGTTCTGTGGCCCTCGATGTTCGTCGACAGCCACACGTGGGACCTGCTGCTGCCCCACCTTCCCGGCGGTCGACGCTACGTGCTGGTGGACGGGCCGGGCCTGGGGCTGAGCGAGCCCC
>JBDSVV010000349.1:0-8789 GCA_039927035.1 Ornithinibacter sp.
CTGCGTGAAGCTGGCCACGGACTGAGCCCCGCCACTGTCCATCAGGTCGACTCCTGCACAGGCACCTGATCGCCTGCGGCTGCCCATCTTCTTCGGCACTGTCCTGCGAATCAGGCGAGAGCACAGCAGGGTTCGCTGGCTCAGCGGTGGTCTTGCTCTTGCTCTTGCGCTCGGCTCACCCAGGCGCGATTCGGGGCAGCGACGCGGGCGCAGCAACCTTGGTCCGTGATGGGTCATCCTCGGGTGAGCTATTCACGGGCACCGTCGACCGGACTAGAGTGCAGACCACGAGCGCGATGGCGAGGTGTGGCATGGGCATCGACGAGCATCGGGTCGCCGCGTTCACCCTTCTGCACTCCGCGGGATGCTTCGTCATGCCGAACCCGTGGGACCCGGGGAGCGCACGAGCACTGGAACAGCTGGGATTCAAGGCGTTGGCCACGACGAGTGCCGGACTCTCCTGGACGCTCGGGCTCACGGACGCCCACGTCACCCGCGATCAGGTCCTGGACCACCTTCGGCTCATCACGGGAGCTGTGTCGGTCCCGGTGAACGCTGACTTCGAGGGTGGATACGCGGTGGACCCCGCTGGTGTCGCCGCAAACGTGACACTGGCAGTGGACACGGGGATCGCCGGGCTCTCGATCGAAGACTCTTCCGGAGATCCGGCCCGCCCACTCTTCGAGTTCGACCTGGCCGTGCGCCGTGTTGCTGGCGCACGACGAGCGATCGATGAGAGCGGGACAAAAGTCATCCTCACCGGACGCTCCGAAGGCTTCGTGTGTGGGCGTCCCGACATCGATGAGACCATCCGCCGGCTCCAGGCCTACGCCGAAGCCGGCGCAGACTGCCTCTACGCTCCTCGGATCGACAACCTCGAACACGTCTCCGCGATCGTCGCCGCGGTGGCACCGAAACCAGTCAACCTGCTGATCAATTCTCCGTTCACGACGGTCACCGAAGCGGCGCAGCTGGGCGTTCGACGGATCAGCGTGGGAGGCACACTCGCGCGCACCGCGTGGGCCGCGTTCCTGCAGGCGGCCGGGGAGATCGCGGATGGGGGGACGTTCTCGAGGTTCGCGCACCTCCCCAACGTCGACGCCCTCCTCAGCCATTGATGAGCCAGGAGGTCGAAGATGCCTGAGCACCTGTTTCCGGGCGTCCACGTCGAGGAGACGACTTTCCCGTCTCGCTCGATCGAAGGCGTGCCGACGAGCACATTGGGGATGGTCGGCACGACCGAGTATGGGCCGGTAGCGCATCCGTCGAACGACGGGAAGCGGGTGCGCGGTCCGGTGCTCCTCACGAGCATGACGGAATACGAGCGCGTGTACGGCGGCCTCACGAATCGGGCGATGCCCTGTCGACTCGCTCTGGCAGCCCGCGCGTTCTTCGCGAACGGCGGACGCCGCCTCTACGTCCAGCGTGTCTTCGTGCCCGCCCCCGTCCGTTCGGGTCGTGGCTCTGACGACGACCTCGCGCGAATCGACCTCCCGGTGGGCGCCAACGGCCACGTGGTGAGGTGGCGAGCCCGTTGGCCCGGAGCAGCGGGGTCGCATCTTCGGGTGGTGACACGCTTCCGTCGCAGCGACAACATCCTGGTGGGTACGCAACTGCAGGGCCTGGCCCCGGGCGCCGCGGTCGAGACAGCAGCATTGGCCGGCGGGCAAGCACTCGTCCTCCCCGACGGTCAAGCTCCGGCGAACCTCCAGGTGGTGACCCATATGTTGGGGATGCTCTGCCTCCGCGACGGCGCCGGTGGGGTCACAGCGCCGGGCCCAGACCAGGCCGCCTTCCACGTGACCCTCGACGTCGAGGTGCACTTCGGCGACCGTATCGATGTCTACAGGGGTTTGGAGCTCGGAGCCGAGCACCCGCGGTTCATCAAGGCCGTGCTTCACGACACCGAACCGGCAGACGAGAACAGCCTCGTGTGGCTTGACGACGCAGAGCCAGCCAACGCCTCTCCGCCAACAGCAGCCGCTCTTCTGGCCGCCTTGGTGTCACCCGGTGAGCAAGGCGTCCGTCTGATCGGGGGGTCCGATGGGGACGAGCTGACGCCCAGCGCCCTTCAGGGTCACACCGCCGACTCCGACACCTCGTCTGCGGCAACCGGGCTCGCGGCCTTGAGCGAGATCGACGACATCGCCATCGTCGCCATGCCCGACAGCACGTACTTCCAGGACCAGGAGCGCGCCGCGGAGGCGGTCGATGCCCTGATCGCACACTGCGAAGGGGACCGCTACCGGTTCGCGCTCATCGACCCACCCGAGAACGGATCCGTCTCCGAGGTCCGCGCGTTCCACGCAAGGTTCGACAGCGCGTTCGCTGCCATGTACTACCCGTGGCTGCGCATCAGTGATCCCACGCTGGGGCAGGACCCTGGGGCGCCGCCCACGCTCCTTGACGTCCCGCCCTCCGGTGCCGTGGCCGGGATCTTCGCCCGCTCGGACATCGAGCGCGGCGTGCACACGGCACCCACCAACCAGGTGGTGCACGGCACCATCGAGCTCGTCACGCACATCGACGGTGGCGAGCGGGAGGTGCTCAGCCACGACGGCGTCAACACGCTGCGCTTCTTCGAGGGGCGAGGCAACGTGCTCTGGGGTGCCCGGACGATCTCCTCGGATCCGAAGTGGGCGTACGTCAACGTCCGGCGCCTGCTCATCTACCTCGAGCAGTCGATCGAAAAGTCAACCCAATGGGCAGTCTTCGAGCCAAACGACCCATCCTTGTGGGGGACGGTCCGACGCACGATCGAAGACTTCCTCACCGCGATCTGGCGCACCGATGCGCTCACGGGCACCACGCCAGAGGAGGCGTTCTTCGTCCGGTGCGACCGCACAACCATGACCCAAAACGACCTGGACAACGGCCGCCTTGTCTGCTTGGTCGGGATCGCACCTCGCCGCCCGGCTGAATTCGTCATCCTCCGCATCGACCAATGGACAGCGGATCCAAAGGGGTGAATGACCACCCTGGATCTCGCAGAGACGCCGGTCGAAGTCGACGTCTTGGACGTCCGTCAGGCCGAGTGCATGGTGCTGCTGGAGCGGTCTCCTCGCGGCGAAGGGGCAGGTCCGCTCGGCGCCGAAGAGTCCGAAGTCCCGGTGGGTCAGGGTATCGCGTAGCAGAGGGGCGGCGGTGGATCGTCGAGGGGCAGGTTGCACGAGACGACGTTCACCGCGTTCACCTCCCGCTCTAAGGGGGCACGTGACCTGCAGCAGGAAGTTCGCCGCGGGCAACGGCTCAACCCCGCCGCCGGGCGGCCGGGCAGGACGAGCTCTTCAGCACATGGCGGCATCACGGGTCCGTCACCCACTCGAGACTGAAGACCTCAGCCGACGATGAGAGCCACCGCGACCACGCCGGCATCGGGCAGATCATGGCTCACACTGGTGAACAGCCCTGGCCCGTGCCCGTCCGGGGAGTTCACCGCCGACGCCGCTTGGCTCGCCTTGGCCTGCATCGGGTTCGAATTTCTGCGCGCCGGAGCCATTTGGGCGACCCCGTGCAGCCAGTTACGTGACCACCTCAGAGCGGTAGCTCTCGATGATGTCCATGAACTCCTTGGTCTCCTTGGCGGGTACGCCGAGGTAGAAGAGGGTGGACTCGATTTCCATGTAGACGGCGTCGAAACCGGCCTCGTCGATGCTGAGATGCTCGTGTGCCACGGTCATGTCGTGGCCGATGTAGCACTTGGGGCCGCCGACGGCCTCGATCGACCAAGCCGTGACCAAGAACTTGTACCCGGCGGCGTTCGCGCTGTTGCCGTGGTGTTCGTGGACCCGCTCGTTGGCATTCACCCGAACGTTCTTGAAGAGCCGGTCGACGAGAACGTCGACGGCGCCGGCGATGCCGTAGCAGCCGCCGAGGCGCTCGTAGAGCGTCGCATCGACCGAATGCACTTGGGGGGCGGTCGCCGGGTCGGCCTCAGGGGCGAGCCGGCGGGTATCGGGCACGTTCGCGGTCATGATGCTTGTCCTTCGATGCGATGGGAACCTGCGGCGGGTGCGCGCATGTCGTTGACCAAGTCGTGCAGCTCGCCGCGCAAAGCAGCGAGAGCGTGGGGCGAAAGGCCCGTGGCGCATTCGACGGTGCGTTGGACAGTGGCCGCCGACATCTCGAGTTCGACGCCGGCCGACGTGAGTTCGACGAGGACCACTCTGCTGTCTGTGGGGCTGCGTCGGCGCACGACGAGACCGGCTCGAGCGAGCCGTTGAAGTATCGGCGTCATGGCGTGAGCGGGCAACTCAAGGCGTTGCGCGAGTTCGGAGACGGTTCCGGTGCGGTGTTGCCACAGCGCCATCAGCGTCAGGTACTGCGGATAGGTGATACCCAGCTCACGTAGCAGCGGACGGTAAGCGCGGGTGACCGCGTTGGTCGCAGCGTAGAGCGCAAAGCACAACTGATCATCGAGCCGCAGCCGTCCATCGGTCATCTCGTCACTCCTCGCTGAGTGTGACCAACATACTCACGCGTGAGGTGATGAGGCAACCCAAAGGAGCTTCCGCGCATCGGCTTGGCGGTGCTCGTCGGCACGGTGACCCGCTGCGACGGGGTCAACGGGACATGCAGAAGACCTCACCCGCAGCGGCGAGCACGTCGGCGTCGATGATGTCGGACTCGTGCCTCCCACTGATCGCCACGGGCAAGCACCGCGCGTGCCTGGCCCGGGCCAGGGACAGGTGGACGCCGGCCGCTCCCACGACCACGGACAGCCCCAGCCGGGTCATCGACGTCGGTTCAGCCACAGCGACCACGCCAGGGAGCCTCCTCGCACGGCCACCGTAGTGACCACCCGTCATCAAGGGCCCCTTCCAGTCATACAAGCGATCAGTGCGTGAAAGGACCCACCCAGCCGCATCACCGCAGGTCGCAGACCCACAGGTTCCCAACTCCATCCCGGCTGACCAAAGGCAGGAGCTGCGCCTGGACACCGGCGAGCGGCCGATAGGCGGCGATGCGCCCCCGTGCGGAGGCGTGGCCGCACCGGAGGTGGGCGAGGGCGCGAACGGCGCCGGCCGGTCCCTGGCGCACCCGCTGCTGATGGCGGGCGATGACGGTGCCGGCGTTCCCGCCGAGCGGGTACGGCTCTTCCACTCCGAGCGCAAGCGCGAGACCGACGCGCTGGGCGGGCACTCCCGTCGCCTTCCATCAGGTCACCTCGTCTCGTTACCTTCTGGGTAGGAGTACTCATGCGCCGGATAAGGGGGTTCTGGCAGGCTTCTGGCATGGTGGCCGGCCGCTCCACATCGACACGCTCCCGATCGGCGATCATCTACATCCAGACCGCGTTGGCGTTGCTGGCAGCTACCGTGCTGGGGCTACGCACGGTGCGGACCGCTATCGGTCAAGCAGTGCCTCAGGACAGCGCCTCGGCGCACCTGTTCGGTGCCGTCCTGACCGGCGCGTCAGGTGCTCTCGCGGTCGCGGCCGCCATATTGCTGCTGGCCGGTCGTCGGCGCCCGGGCGCTGTCTGCCTCGCGGTCACCTTGGGATTGGAACTGTTCGTGCTCGACCTGGTCGCAGCACCGCCACGCCTGATCACTGCCCTACCCCTCGCGTTGGCCTTGGCGCTGACCCTGGCAACGTCTCCAGGTCCCGACACGCACATCGATGAGATGGCGGTCCTCGACGACACCCAGAGAGCTGCCCCCGCTCGCCGGTTGCGAACAGCCGCAGGAGTGGCCGCGCTCGTGCTGATGGTGCCGACCGGCTTCCTCTACCTCATGTCTGGACTGGTGGTCCCCGTCCCCGACCTGTTCGTGATGTACGCCCTGTTCGCTGGGCTGCTGGTCGGCGCAGTGCTCCTGGCGCGTCGGGGCAGCTGGTGGGTGCTGGGCGTACCGCCGGGGGCAGCCGGTGCCTGGTTTTTGCTGATCTGGCTCGGTGGGCAGTATTGGGGCTGGCAGGCGTGACAGCCCACCGGCGGAAGCCTGGGCGCGGCTCAAGGGTAGAAACCACCCCCCGGAATGTGGTCGCCGGCCAGCTCGGTGCGCACCGCGGCGACGTCTCGTATTGCCGCCCGAGCGACGCCAGCTCGCGATGGTGATCGTGAACACCCTGCTGGTTCACGCGCATCAAGGTCGTCCACACCCGTCGGTTTCGGCCCGAGCATGGGCCGCGCCGACGGCTCCGAGGTGTCCTGCACCGTCAGGCCCTCTTGGATCGTTGTCGTCGGAGTCGGTGTCCTCGCAGAACCCACAGAACGACTCCCGCGCCCAGGTTCAGAAGGACCTACTTCCCCAGACCTCGCGCCACCGCCGCCGCCTCTCCCAAGCAGGCGACCGCCGAATGAACCACGTCATCCACATCCCCGCGATCACCCAGATCCGCCTCGACACCGACGGGCGGGCGTACCACCGGCGCAGGCGAGCCGGGGGCAGGAAGCCTGTCGAAGCGATCCGGTGCCTGAAACGGCGGATCTCCATCTATCGCCAGCTCCTCACCGAGCGCCAGCGCAGGATCGGTACTGCGTTGGGCGCTGGTTCGGGAGGGCACTGCGGTGCGACTCAAGAATCCAGCGGGGCCGACCTTCCCCCGAACATCGGCACTTCGGATCACCCACTTCCCGGACCCGCGCCCACGACGCTACCGGCCACCACCACCCATGAGAACCTCCGGCCGGGCCCCGCTCACCAGCCCACGGGCCGCCGCACACTCCACAGGGCCGATCCCAGCCTCTTGACGACAGAAGGGGTGCCGGGAGGACGCGCCCTCGTGAGGTTGGCCCGAGGAGGGGATCGCGGCTTGAGCGGACGCTTCATCTGGAACGAAAACGCATCATTGGCCGTCGGACCATCATGAATCATCGAACTATCGCGGCGGTCCTTGGGATAGCGATGCTGGGCGCCGCGGGTTGCGGGAGCACCAGCGACCGCTCGACCGGCGGCGGGGAGCCCACGACCTCACTCACTTCAGGCCCCGATGCGGGGCCCGGGTCGGCGTGTCTGAGCACGCCCACGAAGGGAGACTCCACGGTGATGGTGGACTGGGTGGACTTTGTGCAGCTTGACGGGACTCAGTACGTCTCTGGTGCCGATGGGTCGGTTCCCCCCGTCGCAACGGACCAGCTGGGGTCCGTCGTAGGGCGGGTTGAGTGCCAGCTCAGCGTCCTGAAGTTCCACGCGCAACCCGGCCCGGCAGTAGATGGTGACGCCGCATTCATCACCGTCGGCACAGACGTGCACGCCGTGCAGGGTTACGGGACGTCCTGCCGGGTTACCGCACAGATCGCCGGCGTGAACCGCGTGTACCTGGCTCACGCCGACCTCGACGGAGTCTCCAGAGCTGTGCCCTGCGCCAAGGCGCCGTAGCCCACCACCACGTCGTCGACCGGGCGGCCAACACGTGGGACTTCTTCCGCCCCCCTTGTAACGCCCGACAAGCATCCGGGGATCGTGACCTCGCGCTCGACGGCGTACCCGGTACAACTGGTGCGATGACAGGAGCCGGAGTGACGCGCCTTCAAGCCGCGGATACTCCGCCCTGTCGATGATCTGGATGCATGCCCAGGGGAAGGGTTGCTGGTCGTTGTCCATGAGCCGCTCTGGACCCTCCATCGGCGATCCGGGCAAAGTGTCACGGAGGTGTCCGTGGAGCACCCCTGCGGGCTCGGGGGAGTTGCGCGTCGGGGATGCAGTGTCGATAGGTCCGTGGCTGTCACTGCCACGCAATCGCCCGGCTGATGGTGAGAGCTGGTGGCGCTGGTACGGATGAGCGTCGCTCAGTTGTCGACAGCGCTGGTCCGTGGTGTGCCGGGCTGTCGTTCGGGTTCGGTAGTGCCACGGTTGCCACCGGCACACTGCCTGAGGATCATCGCGGCCATGAGGGTGCGGTGGGTGCTCGCGGGTGTGGCCGCGCTGTGCTATCTGGTCGCGTTGCCGGCCGACGTCAGCTTCGAACGCGCCAGCGGGTGGTACGCCGGTGACGTCGTGGAGTTCCTCATCTTCCAGCCGGGCATCCTTGCCTCGTTCGTGGTGGGCTGGCTGCTCGTGCTCCGGGGGGCTGGGGGGGTGATCGGCTGGCTGCTGCTCGGGAACTGGCTGGTCCTGATAGCGACCGGCTTGGCGTCGACGTACGCCGGGTACGCGTACGGGACCGGCCACGAGTTGCCCGGAGCGCGTGCTGCGGCGATCTGGGACACCCACGGCTGGTCATTGATGTTCGCCCCGCTGGTGGCGATCGCGTTTGTGGTGCCGGACGGCCGGTTGCCGTCGCGGCGTTGGCGACCGGTGGCGTGGGCGGCGGCGATCTTCTTCGCGCTGACCCTGGTGGGGGGGTTGACCTCGCACCGGATGTTGGACCGACCCTTCGATCAGGTCACGCCGTGGGGGCTGCTCCCGGAATCCGTGACGGGCCCGATGGCCGGGGTTGGTCTGGCCGGGATGACGGTGACGTTCCTGATGGCTGCTGTGTCGGTGGTGCTCCGTTACCGACGAGCGGACGGTACGGTCCACCGCCAGCTGAAGTGGATCGCGTTGTCCGGGGTGCTGATCCCGGTGGCCATCATCGGCGGGACACTGGACCCCACGGGAGACTCCTCGGGCCCGTTGACCTATGTCCCCTTCTTGTTGATGCTGGTGGCCGTGCCGGTCAGCATCGGCGTGGCCGTGTTGCGCTACCGGCTCTACGACGTCGACCAGGTCGTGGCCACCACCACCGTCTATGTCGTGCTCAGCGCGGTGCTGGCAGCGACGTTCGGCGGGGTAAGCCTGCTGGGCGGGGTGCTGCTCGGCGGTGGCAGCCCAGTCACCACCGCGGCGGCGACCCTCGGCGTCGCCGTG
>JBDSVV010000350.1:0-4172 GCA_039927035.1 Ornithinibacter sp.
ACCCAGGGAATGGTCGGGCTGCAGAAGACCCCCACGGCGAACAACGCCGCTTCCGCACGCGAGGCGGTCGCTCATCTGGGAGAGGTGCTCCTCAACCACCTCTCCCACGAAGAACGGGACCTAGAAGCGATCTCGGCTGCGTACCAGAACGCACCACCGATGAAGGCAGCCCTCAAGGCCGTCAAGAAGGCGCACCTCAAGAGCATGGGCAACTTCGTCGAGTGGCTCCAAGACGGCGCAAACCCCGTCGACCTCGCAGGAATGCGCAACGAGCTACCGCCTCCCGTCATCTTCCTGTTCGGCACGATCGCCGGTCGCCACTACCGACGCCACATCGCACCAACCTGGAGACCAACACCAACGACAGGTTCCACACGCTCCACCTGAGCACGATCGACACCGCTTCGGGTCCCCGGCACCCACCCCCCTTCGCAATCGGAATAGTGTGTCACTTCGCCGCAAGACGGGCCGGCGCAACCGCTGAGACGGTGTGGCAGTGGCGCACGTGCGATCGTGGCGGGGTGTCGATGAGGGATGTTGGGCAGTGGCTGGCGGACGTGCCGTGTGATTGGCACCGGTCCATGCTCCGGGAGGCGGCGGATGTTCTTCCCCGGTACCCCGGGGTGGTTGCCGTGCTGGTCACGGGCAGTCTTGCGTCCTTGAGTGCCGATCGGTTCAGCGACCTCGACTTGTTGTGTGTCGTCGAAGACGACGACCTTGGGTGGTGGGACACCGGGTGGGAAGAGGCCATCGAGGCCGTTGCAGGACCTCTGGTCCTGGCGAACCCCATTGGCGGCACGGTGGATCGGGGGTACGTGGCCATCACGTCCCGGTGGGAACATCTGGACCTGCTCGTGCGGCAAGCATCCACCTTCGTCCCGCCGGCGTTGGCGCGAGCCCTGTTCGACCCCCGGGGACTCTCGATCCAGACATCCGATCCGGCGCCGCAGGAGCCGGGAGGGTCCGTATTACCCCGGCGGTGCGATCGAGTTGTTCCTGTACCTCCTGGGCGCAGGGACGGTGACGCTTGGCCGCGGGGAGGTGCTGTTGGCCCAGGCAGGCGTGTTGGCGCTGGGCGAGCAACTCGTCGCCGTCATGCTCGGCGAGAACGGGGTCCGCCGCAGCGGGGGCGCGAAGCGGCTGAACGATTGCCTGAGCGAGGAGCAGCGAGTGACGCTCCTGAAGTTGTCGGTTGTGGCGCCCGACGTCGCCGGCATTCTGCAGACGTATCACTCGATCACTGTCGAGACAGTGGCGCGGGGCCGGGCGCTGGCGGCACGATGCGACAGCGAATTCCCTGACGCGATGCTGGAGGCGACCGATGCCCATCTCGCGCGCGAGTTCGGCGACGCTTGGGTCGACCTTGGTTCGATGCCAGTCGCACCTTCCGCTTCAGCGCCGGGCACATGAGTCACACGCCAAGGGCGCGCCTATCCGCCGCGAGGGCTGTCAAGATCGCAACCGGGCCTCTGGGCGCCGCTTCTGAGAGGGCGACCGTGCGCGGCTGTCCGTACCTTCGTGATCGAGCCGGCCCGCTGGGCGGGGGCGGGGCGGCGCTGCCGAGGGGCGTGCGTACTCTAGGTTGAGGCGTAGTCGCCTTAGATCCAACCGAGCACGCGTCGGCCCACGTCAGTGGGTCGGACATTGGGGGGTGACCCGGTGCTCGTGAGGTCCCAGCCGTGCCCAGTGTCCACGGTCACGAAGTCCTTGGTGGTGGCCGGGGACTCCTCAGCGGCCTGCTGGAGATCGGGGATGCCCATCGTGCTGTCGTCCGCGGCGACGACGAGGAGAAGAGGGATCGAGATGGCCCGGGCAGCTGTCACCGCATCCGGCACGCCCTGCCAGCGAGAGGGACCCGAGAGGTCGACGACGGCGTCGGCTCCGACGTCTTGGGCGGTTCCAAGAGCAACGGCCCCGCCCATGGAGGCTCCGACCAAGACGACCCGCGTCGCGCCCCCGGACCGGGCCCAGTCAACGGCGATGGCCACTGTGGCTCTGGCGTCACCGAGCACCTGAGGGCTGCACTGGGACCGGCCGTGCGAGCAGTCGTCCACGAGGATCGCACGCACACCCTGCCCGGCAACCCAGGTGCCGAAGGGGACCCATCCGCATAATCCGCCGGCGCCAGTCTGGTGTAGGAAGATCGCGGCGGTGCTGCCCGAGCCGTAGGTGACCGCGCTTAGCGTGCTCGCCCCGTCAGCCGCCTTGATGCCGATGATTGCCCCCGGTGATTCCGTGTAGCAGCGCTCGGCCACGGTCGCTGGCGCTGGCTTCGTTGGCAACGGCACCGGGGTAGTGGTCTGCGGCGCGGGGGTCGCACCGGGAGTGGCAGGCCCGGCACAAGCAGCCAAGGCAGCCGCCATGAAGACGGCCAGGGTGGCCCCTCGACCACGGCAGGAAACACGCGACATATGTCGAGTCTTACATAGTGGTGTCTGCGGGTCTAGCCTTCCTCAAGTGACCTCGACTCTCGGCTACGCGATCCTCGGGTTGCTGGCCCGCCGCCCGAGGACCGGGTATGACCTCGCGCGTCTCATGGAGCGGCCGGTGGGTTGGTTCTGGACGGCGAGCCACAGCCAGATCTATCCCGAGCTGGCCCGGCTTGAGCGCGATGAACTCGTCGAGCACGTGGATGTCGATGCGGCCGGTCCCCGCCAGTCCAAGATCTATTCAGCCACCGACAGCGGCATGGCAGCGTTGCGCGCCTGGGTGGCCAGCGACCTCGTGCCTCAACCGGTGCGCGACCTCGAGGTTCTCCGGCTCTGGTCCCTGTGGGCCGTCGACCCCGACACAGCCAAGGACCTCGTCCAGCGGGCCAGGGCCGTCCATTCCCAGCGGTTGGCTGCCTATGAGGCCGAACGAGACAGCGTGGTCGACGATCCCGATGCGTACGACCCAACGTCCCCGACCTTCGCAAGCCGCGTCACGCTCGAAGGCGGCATCCGGTCACGCCGCGCCGCCATCGAGTGGCTTGACTGGCTCACCGATCAGCTCGCCGAGGGTTCGCCTTCGTGAGCCCAGATCTCCTCCGGCCATGGCGCAGCGTTGGCTCGAAAACGCTGTCCAGGTGGTCGCCCGTAGTTGGCTCACGAGTCGACTCAGGTGTGCGCAACCAACCGTCAGGACGACACGCAGAGTCGGTGTCGCACCACCCTCCGGCGCAGGGTGGGCGAAGCCTCTACCTCGAAGCCGGCGTCGAGAAAGACCTGGAGCAGCCCGACCGACGCCTCGTCCCAGATCACGGTCTTCCCCGGCGGCGGGTCGGTGGGGTAGCCCTCCAGGACGCGGGCGCCGACCTGTGTGCCGTACTCCACGGTGGCGGCGGCAAGCTCGTACATCAGCCCTTGGCCACGGAAGCCTCTACGCACGACGAAGCAGGTGACGGACCAGACGCCCTCGAGGTCGGGGTCCATCCGCATCCACGACTTCTGCCGGGCCCAGATCCTCGGGTAGTTCTCCCGCGGCTCGACCGCGACCCAGCCGGCGGGCTCGCCGTCGACGTATCCGATGAGGCCGGACGTGGGGCCGCTCGTGCCGCAGCCGACCTGCTCCAGTAGCGCGGTATCGCGCTCCTCCTGGGTCGTGTCGCGCCAGATCCAGCCCGGGACCTTGAGCGCCTGGCAGCGACACTTGCGGGCGCCGCCGGCGTCGAACACGGCCTCGACGTCCTCGCTCGTCGCGTCGTTGGCCGCTCGCCAGCTGAACTCGGGCACAGCGCGAGACTAGTGGCGGACCGGCGCCAGTAACGACGCCGTGAGTCGATCCGTGACCTCGTCGATGCGTCACCCCGCCGCCAGTCGATCTCCCGTATGCGGGGATCTTGACGCGGAATCAGCCGCCCTGAGGCGGCTCCGGCGCAGGCAGTCCGTCGTCGAAGGGACCGTCTATAGATTCGCGATTGGACGCAGGAGCGATGCATCTACGTCGATGAGCGCTCCGATGCGTAACCCTGACACCTGCAACCGGCCGAGTACGCATCCGCGACGTTCGCCGGTGCGCTGTTCAACTTCTACACCGGCAAGGGACTGCTCACCGACATCGATGGCGCCGACATCGACGCCCTGGCGGCCGAGGGTTGCCCCGACGCGGCGGCCGAGCTGCTGCCAGCGCTGGGGGCGAGCAGCTTCGAAGCGCTCCTGTCGCAGTAGGCGACCAACGCATCGCATCTGCGG
>JBDSVV010000351.1:0-4459 GCA_039927035.1 Ornithinibacter sp.
GATCTTCTTCTTGACGTCGGTGCTCAGAGGCATGGGGCGACGACTCTCCTTTTCTGTGTTTCGTTGCGCGGCGCTCCCGGGCTGGTTCACCGGGGCACTGTGGGTCCGCGGCCGAGTTCACGGCAATGACCGAGAATACCAGCGCTGTGAGCCGCGCCCCAAATCGGGCCGCTGTGATTGGCGCGGGCGAGGAACCGGGGCGGAGGCCTGACGATCGCGGGCGGGTTGGATCCGCCGGTGTGAGCCACGGCTCGCGTCGACTCCCCCGAAATGGTCGCAACAGACTGGGGCTCCACCCATTGAACCATTGCCCTACGAAGACCCCGGTCGCGTCGGGACTGCGACGGGTGCGGCCGGGAACCGGCCGGATCGGCTCCGACTTCAGTACCGGTAGGCGGTCACCGTGCCCCTCGAACGGTTCCAGAGGAGGTAGCCGTGCTGGAACCGCTGACGCAGCCCGACCGTGACCGCCACCTCGTCCGTCGTCGGGTAGCCGAGCCACGACCGCTCGTAGCCCATCGAGGCCCACTTGGTCTGGATGGCACCGTGCACCGGGTGGGCACCCGTCGTGCCGCTCCAGAAGATCGAACCACCCTGGAACGTCTGGTGCCGGCCGACACCACTGCTCGTGACGAGCTGGTCCGTCGTCGGGGAGCGCAGGAACGACGCGTCGTTGCCCATCGCGATGTACCTGGCCCGGATGTCGCCCCTCATCCAACGCGCCCCGGTCGTGCTGCTCCAGAACAGAGAACCACCCTGGAACGTCTGGTAACGACCCGTGCCGCGCTTGGTCACGAGCTGGTCCGTCGTCGGGAAGTGCAGGAACGATCTTTCGGCGCCCAGCGAGACGAACCTCGCCCGGATGTCACCCCTCATCCAGTGCGCCCCGGTCGCACTGCTCCAGTGGTAGGAGCAGCCCCTGGTGAAGTCGTTGTAGGCCCCCACCAGGGCGGGAGTTGGCACCTCGTCGGTGGTCGGTGGCCCACACCACGCAGGTCCACCGCGGGTGGTGTATGCCGTGCGGATGGCTCCGGCGACGAAGTGCACCCCGGCCGCCGAGGTCCAGTACGCCGTACCCGTGGTGAAGACTCGCGACCGCAATGCCAGGTCACCCTGCTCCACCCCTGAGGGGCTGCCGACCTTGGCGCGGAAGGCCGCGTCATCTTGGTACCGGCGGTCGATCGAGGTCAGGTAGCTGACCGTGAGGGTCGAGTCGTTCGCTGGAACGGTGAAGGAGCGCGTGCGTGCGGTGCTCCCGTCACCCCAGCGGTCGAGCTCGGACAGTCCGTCCAGGCCCTTGGCCGGTGCCACAAGGGCGATGTCCTGGCCCTCGGTGAAGAGGCCGGTGGAGATGAGCTGGTCATCCATGGTGAACGCAGCGGGCCACGTACTTTCGATGGTGACGCGGCGCTGCCGCGGCGTCACGGAGAACTCCTTACTGGCCTGAGCGCCGCGACTATCCGTGACGCTGGCGGTGATGATCAGCTCGGTATCGCCGGAGTGGCCCTCCATGGCGAGGTCGAAGGCGGGCCCGGTTCCTCCGGTGCCGTAGTGCTGGTGGCAGTCCGCGATGGCGTAACAGTGCTCGAAGCGCGAGGACCACTGCACCTGCAGGGCGCCGCCCTCCTCCTCATCGCTCGACGTGGCGCTCGCGTGCACGACGTCCCCGACGGCGTACGTCACCGACGGGTCGGGCCAGGTGAGAGCGAGTACCGGGGCGTGGTTGCTCGGGTAGACGTCCTTCGAGGCGCTCCCCGAAGCCTTCAATGGGTCCATCACGGTGAGGGTGACGGTGAAGTTGGCGGGCGACGCGGCGAACGTGTGACTCGGGGTGGGACCGGTGCCGGTGGAGCCGTCACCGAAGTCCCAGGCGTAGCTCAGGGGGTCGCCGTTGGGGTCCGATGAGACGGTGGCGTCGAAGGAGACGGTGCGAGTCGCCGGGTTCGCGAGGCTCGTGAAGGCGGCGTCCGGCGCGACGTTCCCCGGTGCGTACACGAGGCGGCGGATCTTGGCCGTCGAGATGTCCGCGTAGACGATGTCCTTACTACCCGGGGCCGAGGCGAACCGCACCGGCTGGCCGATGCCCGTGCCGAAGCCGGCCGTCTCCGGCGCAGTGACGAGGGCACCCGTGGCGTCGTACCGCAGCGTCCAGATGACGGTATCGACGTAGTCGGCGAAGAAGAGTCGACCGCGGTAGGCCTCGGGGTAGGAAGTGCCCGTGTAGACCACGCCCCCGGTCACGGACGCGCCACTGCCGTTGTGGAGGTACTCCCAGGTCGGCGGTGTGCTCGTCACTCCGGCGCACTCGGCCATCTCCTTAAAGCCTGCCGTCGGCTGCGAGCCCTCCCAGCACGGCCAGCCGTAGCTGTACCCCGGCTTGATGAGGTCGACTTCCTCGCGGGTGTTCTTTCCCACGTCACCCACGATGGGCAACCCGTTCGGGTCGAGGCTGAAGCGGAACGGGCTGCGCAGGCCGTACGCATACACGTAGCTCTTCGCCGCCCGGGCGTGTGCGGGGTCGTAGAACGGGTTGTCCGGGTCGCCAGACCCGTCCGGCTTCAACCGAAGCAACTTTCCGTGGAGGTCATCGAGGTTCAGCGCGCGCAGAGACAACGCGTTGACGGTGTTGCTGACGCCGTCGCCGATGCTCAACCACAGCGTGCCGTCCGGCTCGGTGACGATCGACCCGAGGGAGTGCATGCTCGCGTCGGCCGAGGTCTGGAGGAGCGTGCGCTCACTGCCGAGCGACGTCGGGTTCCCGTCGGCGCCGACAGTCGCCGTCCACTCGCTGAGGCGCAGGAGCCCGTTCGCACCCGAGCCGGCCGCCGTGCTCGGCACCGCCCGGGCGGTGTAGACGAGGTGACTGGTCTCGAAGTCGGGGGCGATCGCGATGCTCACCAGCCCGAGGTCCTGGGCCGAGTTGACCGTGAGCGTGGCGACCTGTCGCGGCACACCGGGGCCACCAGGCTTCGGCACCCACTGGACCTTGCCGTACTTGCCGGCCGCCAAGATGCTCTCGTCGGGCAGGAAGACGAAGTCCGTCAACAGGTCGCCCGGGCCCGCCGACGAGGGAGGCGTCATGCCCGTGGCGAGGTCCTGGAGCACGAACCCGCTGGGCAACGCGGCGGCCGCTCTAGCCAATGGGGTCGGGAGTCCGGGGACCAGGATTGACACTGTCGTGAGGAAAACGGCCACGGCCAGCGCGAGGACGGGTCGCCCTCGAGCCACGGACGTCGACCAACCCGCGGCAACCATCTCGGCACACATCATGACCGCACCCTCGTCGTAGGCCCCGCCCCCGGAACAGGAGACTCAGCGCAAGGTTACGGTCCCACAGCCCGATCGACGACGCCTTCTGGAAAACACGCCCTCGACGCTGACTTCCCTGCCCACCTGGCACACCTGTGGCCGGCAGTGTCCTCCGCCGCGATAGGCGGCTGAGCACCGAGACACCCGTGACCGACCGGACCCACGCCGAGCTGGCCGGCTATCTGGCGGGCAGCGCGCAGCTTACGCCGCGCTGTCCGACGGCGGACTCAGGCTCGACCTGAGCCTCGATCCACCGATGGCATGGGGGTCGAGGGTAGTGGTTGGGTGAGCGCGGGGGTTGCGTGTTGGGGGCATCGCGGTGGGCCTGAACTCGCTGTCAGGGTGTTCCACGCCGGTTGCCATCGCGCCGGTTCGGCCGGGTGGTCAGGTGATGGCCTTGGCCAACTCAGTGCCCGTGATCGTGGCGGCGGTGGGGTCACCGGAGGCTGCGCCGCCCCTGCAGGCCAGTCGATGACCACACCCACAGCCACCGCCACCCAACACAGGCGTCTGCACCGACCAGGCTCGCGCTGGTCGCCGACATCGGCAGGTGCGACAGGGGCGAGGCCCAGGTCGCGGAGATGGTGCTGGCGTAGCAGGCCGAGGCGATCGCGAGCGCCGGGGACGACACCTATGACGAGAAGGAGGGCTGCGCTCCCTTCACCGCGTCCGTCGGTGACTACTACGGCAGCTATGTCACCGGCCCCGCCGGCCCCCGGTTCTGGCCGATCCTGGGCAACCACGACTACGAGAACCGCAATGCCGGGCTGGACGTCTACCGGAACTACTTCTCCTACCTCAGCGACGCGGCCCACCCCAAGCAGCGCTGGTACGACAAGAAGGTCGGCGGCATCCACCTGTTCATGCTCAACAACGACGCGCCTACGGCGGACCTCGCTGCTCAGCGAGCCTGGCTGAAGACGGCCTCGGCCCGCGCGCGCCGAAGACCCGGACGCGTGGAACATCGCCGTCCTCCACCGCCCAGCGCACACCTCGGGGGTTCATCCCGGGTTCGAGCCGATGAGCGAGGCTGCCGGCTGGGACTACGCCGGGTGGGGCATCGACATCGTCATCGCCGGCCACCAGCACATCTACGAGGACGTGATCGTCAACGGCCTGCACCACGTCACCGCAGGAGAGGGCGCCAACG
>JBDSVV010000352.1:0-5163 GCA_039927035.1 Ornithinibacter sp.
GCGGCCCACCTCGAGCTCGTCGAGGAGATCTCGTGGAGCATCGGCGCAGGGGGTGACGTCGTGGTCGGCACCGGTGGCGGGCTCGGCCCCTCGGCGCCCACCTGGCGGGTCGGGCTCGAGGACCCCACGCGACCCGGTCGGGTTGCCGACGTGATCTCGCTACGCCGCGGAGCGGTCGCGACCTCCGGTGCCGCCCAGCGCGGCGCCCACGTGGTGGACCCCAGGACGGGGAGCGGCATCGACCGGGCCGGCTCCACGACCATCGTCGGGCCCGACCTGCTCTGGGCCGATGTCTGGGCGACCGCCGCCTGGGTCGATCCGGCGCTGGCCGCCGACCTCATGGCAGAGCGCGATCCGGCATACCGGCTGGTCGTCCTCTAGACGTCAGGCCAGCGCTCCCGCCAGAGCCGCGGCATCGGTGACCGGGCGCTCGCAGACGAAACCGCGACAGAGGTAGGCCGCGGCGGCGCCGTCCACCAGCGGGCGCTGCGCAAGCAGTGGGATGCCGGGTGCGTCCGGGAGGCCGTGGACCATGACGAGGCCCGGCGACGTGGAGCGTCTCGCCGTGGCGGCCAGCTCCTGCGCCACCGCGTCGTCTCCCTCACCGACCACCGCCACCTGCAGCGGGCCGGCCTCGGCCGCCTCCGCCACCGCGAGCGCCCACCCGCCGAATCGCGGCTCACGCACCGCCACGCCACCGCAGGCCGCCAGGGCAGCCTCCGCCGCCTCGCGGTGGCGCGGCGAACCGGTGAGGGCAGAGAGGGTGAGGAGCGCCCCGGCGAGCGAGGAGGCGCCCGACGGCTCGGCGTTGTCGGAGCGGCCGGCGGGCCGGGACAGCAGTGCGTCGGCGTCGTGCGCGGTGTCGTGCACGACCCCCTCCTCGTCGACGAACCGCTCGAGGGCGCTGTCGAGGAGCACTTCGGCGGCGGCGAGCCACGCGGGGTCACCGGTGGCCTGGTGCAGTGCGAGCAGGCCCTCGGCGAGGTTGCCGTGGTCGTCGAGCACCGCGGGGGCCGTGCCGACCCGCCCGCCGCGGGAGGTGCGGCGCAGCGCACCGTCGACGAGGTGGGTGTCGAGCAGGACTCGCGCCGCGCGGCTGGCCGACTCGACGAGGTCAGGCCGGTCGGTGAGCACCCCCACGTCGGCCAGCGCCGCGATGGCCAAGCCGTTCCACGACGTCACCACCTTGTCGTCACGACTGGGTTGTGGGCGCTCACCGCGAGCGCGGAGCAGAGAGGCCCGGGCACCTCGCCACCACTCGACGTCGTCCGGGTCGCGACGCAGCTGGAGGGTGGAGCGGCCGTCCTCGAAGGTGCCGGGCCCGGTGACCGTGAGCAGCTCGGCGGCCCGGGCGCCGTCGACGTCACCGAGCACGGCGACGAGCTCGGCCGGTGACCAGGCATAGGTGAGACCCTCGTGCGAGACGCCGTCGACGACGGTGTCCGCGTCCAGCGCCGAGGCGAAACCACCCTCGCGAGTGCCCAGGTCGAGCACGATGAAGTCCGCCGTCTCGGTGGCCACCCGCCGGGCGAGGTCGTCCCCGGTCGCCCGCCACAGGTGGAGGTAGAGGCGTGCGAGCAGGGCGTTGTCGTAGAGCATCTTCTCGAAGTGCGGCACCACCCAGTCGGCGTCCACGGCATACCGGGCGAAGCCGCCGGCGAGCTGGTCATACATGCCACCGCGGGCCATCGCCTCGCAGGTGGTGCCCACCATCGTGAGCGCGTGGGGTGATTCGGTGCGGGCGTGGTGGCGCAACAGGAACTCAGCCACCATCGACGGCGGGAACTTCGGCGCACCACCGAAACCCCCTCGTGCGTCGTCGTGGTGGGCGCGCAGGTGTGCCACGGCAGCGTCGAGGGCGGAGCGGTCCACGGGGTGCGGCGGCGGGGGAGCTGTCACCTCGCGCAGTCGCTCGGCCACGGTGGCTCCGGAGGCCACCACGCGATCGCGCTGGGTGCGCCACACCTCACCGGCCTGGGCGAGCAGCGACAGGAACTGTGACGTCGGCAGGTAGGTGCCGGCGAAGAACGGCGACCCATCATGCGTGAGCAGGCAGGTCATCGGCCACCCACCCTGACCGGTGAGCGCGGCGGTCGCGGCCATGTAGACGGCGTCGACGTCGGGACGCTCCTCACGGTCGACCTTCACGGCGACGAAACCGTCGTTCAGTGCTCGCGCCACGTCATCGTCCTCGAACGACTCGTGCGCCATGACGTGGCACCAGTGGCACGCGGCATACCCGACGGAGAGCAGCACGGGCACATCACGACGACGCGCCTCGACGAAGGCCTCTTCGCCCCACTCCCACCAGTCGACCGGGTTGTCGGCGTGCTGGAGCAGGTAGGGGGAGAGGGAGCGTGAGAGCCGGTTCGCCATCACTCCACCGTATGCCGTGGTCCTCGGGCCATGCCCTGCCCGGGGGGGCAAGGAGAGCACGAGGATCGCAAGGGACGTCAACGCTTGTGCACCTCGCGCAACCCACATTGGGGCGAAGAGCTGGGGGCGAGGGGCGTGGCCGCTGACCTTCTGGGTGACGGGCATGCGCGAGGTGAACGGTCAGTCCTCGAGTGCCTTCCCGACGGCCACGCAGGTGGTGAGGGCCTCCTCACCCTCGAGGGTGCTCGCCCAGCTCAGCTCGAGCCCGGCGCGCAGCAGCGTCCACGCCCGCACCTCCTCCTCGTCGACGCCCATCGCCTCGGCGGCGATTGCGAGCCGGTTGCGCACCGACCAGCGCAGCGCCGATCCGGTCCCCATCTCACCGGCGCGGTTGCGCAGCAGCGGCCACACCTCGAAGCCCGGGTGGCCGGCGAGCGGCTTCGGGTCGATGGCCAGCCACCGACCGTCGGGGGAGCGGAGCACGTTCTCGTAGTGCAGGTCGGTGTGCAGCAGCAGCTCGGGGACGTCGCCGGTGAGGAGGTCCCGGGCGAGCCCCTGGGTGCGGCTGACCACGCGTCGCGGGACGGCGGGGCGGCTCGCCATCCGCTCCAGGTGCGGCGCGAGGTAGGACGCGATGCGCGGCACCCGAGGTGGAGCCGGCACGTGCAGGCGGGCCAGCAGGCCACCCACGATCGCGCATGCCTCGTCCGCCCACACCGCGGTGAGGTCCTCGTCGGCGTCGAGCCGCTCAAGCAGGAGCAGACCCTGCGAGGGCAGCGCCGCGACGAGCCGGACCGCACCGTCGCCGTTCCACGCGCCCAGCGCCAGGTGCTCGACGCGGCCCTCGCGATGGGGCCAGGCCACCTTGAGCGCGAGGCGCTGGGCGCCGCGCCGCACGGGGACGACGACAGCGGTCCAGCCCGTGCGCGCCCGCCCGTCGAGCACCAGGTCCCACCGGGTGAGGGCCTCATCGAGCAGCCGCGGCACCGTCTCGACCCAGATCGAGCCCGGGGGCCCTCCGTCGGCGGGATAGCGGGACACCCTCTGCACCCACGCGGCAGGGAGGTCGACGTCGCTCACGTCAGGCCGGGGAAGGGCGCAAGTGCCACACCCCAGCGATGTGCCTCGACCTCGATGGTCCCGAGCCACCGGGTGGCGCCCTGCGCTCCTGACGCGCCGTGCCCGGTGACCAGCCCCTCCAGCGCGGCGCCGTGCTGGGAGCGCAGCGCGGTGAGGGCCTCGCCGGCGAGGCGGACGCCGTCGGCAGGGGTCCTCACCGGGAACGGCAGCGGGTGACCGAGCGTGTCGGGGGGCCTGGACCCGCCGGCCACCTGGTCGGCGAGGAGCCCGCGCAGCGCGTCGAGCGTGGCCTCGGCCCGCACCCGCTGGGCTCCGGCGGCGCGCGCGGTCACGACTTCCAGGAACCATGTGGCGGCCGACGTGCACCCCGCCAGGGCCGCGACGTCCTCGCCCGTCACGGGGTCGGACGGCACCGCGGGCGGCTGGCCCATCAGCAGGGTCGCCGCGGCATACCGCTGGGCATGCAGCGCTGCGACGGGGGCCCGCAACCCGGCCGCCACCTCGGCGAAGGACCCCGAGCCGGATGCCGCGGCTGCCTCCCTCTGGGCGAGCTGGGGCCCTTCGATGGCCGGGACGCTCGCCGTGGAGGTCGGTGAGGGCGTCCCCGTGGGGCTCGTCGGGGGTGTCCCCGTGGGGCCGGCCGTGGGGGGCGCCGCCGGGGGCGCCGTGGGCGCCGGCAATGGCCCGGCATCCAGTCCTTCGGCGGGCACCTGGTCACGCACGAGGGTGGTTCGCAGGACGGCGTGCTGGCGAGCATGGATCACCGCGAGATCGGCCCCGAGGTCACCACCGAGGCTGGCCGCCAGCTGTGCCAGACGATCGGTGTCACGGGTGAGGGCGACGAGGTCGACCTCGGCCGGCACCGGTGTGCGAGTAGGCACCAGGGGCACCCGAGGGGCGTCGTCCTCGAGCCGCACGCCACAGGCCGAGAGCGCCGTCGCTGCCGTGCCCAAGGCGATGCCGAGTGCGGCCCGGCGGCCGACCCCCGGCCGTGCTCCCTGCGACATGGGCCGCATCATCGCACGGGTTCGGAGGCCAGCCGAGGTGTCCTACAGTGGACCCGTCGGTCTCCGCCGACCTCAGAACTGCACAGAGGGGAGTGAGGATGACCACCGCAGAGCACATCCGACCCGTTCTGGATCATGCCCTGACCGATGGCGGTCTCGTGCTGGAGGACCTCACGATCACCCCTGCCGGCCGCCGCCGGGTCGTCCGGGTCGCCGTCGACCGGGCACTCGGTGACGTCTACGAGGTCAGCACCCCGACCGCCCCGCTCACCCTCGACGAGGTCGCCGACGCCACCCGCGCCGTCAGCGACGCCCTCGACGGATCCGAGGTGATGGGCGAACAGGCCTACACCCTCGAGGTGACCTCGCCCGGTGTGGGCCGCCCGCTCACCGACCCACGGCACTTCCAGCGCAACGTCGGGCGTCTGGTGACCCTTCATCGCCACGACGGGGCGGTCACCGGCCGGATCACGCGGGCGAGCCGCACCGAGGTGACCCTCGAGGTGCCCGGCGCCAAGGGTGTCGCCCCCACCACCGAGACGGTTCCGTATGCCGGAGTGGAGCGTGCCGCGATCGAGGTCGAGTTCGCCCGCCACGACGAGACGAAGGAGAGCTGAGATGGACATCGACCTGTCAGCCCTGCGCGCCCTGGAGCGCGAGCGGGGGGTCACCCTCGACGTGCTGATCCCCGCGATCGAGC
>JBDSVV010000353.1:0-8489 GCA_039927035.1 Ornithinibacter sp.
GGGTACTCGTCCTTGTGCTCCAGCTCGGTGGCGACAGGCAGGATCTGCTCCTCGACGAACTCGCGCACGAGCGTGATGAGCTCGTGCAGCTCCTCGGTGAGCCCGTCGGTGCTCTGGAGTCGGGACATGCGTGGATCGCCGCCTTCGCGTGATGGCCGGTGGGGACCGTTCGAGTATGCCGCCGCTCGCCCGATCGCCGAGCGCCCAACGGGTGTGAGTCCCCCCACCCCGGGTCGTGATCCAGCGTGAAAAACCAGTGGCGGCCAGGCGGGGGGAGGGTCAGGCTGGGTCGTGCGTCCCCGGCATCCGGCCGGATGCCGTGCCACCCGCCCCGCTGCACGCGCGGCTCACCTGGAGGAGGCCGAGATGTCGATGACGGTCCCGGGCACCACCCTGCCCACCCATTCCTTCCTCCACCAGGAGCACCGCAGTGGCACACCAGCCGTTCCACCTGCCGGAGAAGCAGGCCCTCTTCTCCACTGACACCACTCCCGACGCCCCACCCGAGGGCGAGCGATGGTCCACCTGGGATGGGTCGACCCACGGCCCGAAGCCTCGCCCCGACTGGGTCGTCACCGATCTCGGCGCGGTGGAGAGCGATCTCGGCGTGCTGAAGACCGGCAAGGAGGCCGACGTCCACGTCGTCCGCCGGTGGGTCCCCGGCACCGCACGGGTCAGCACCATGGCAGCGAAGCGTTACCGGAACGGCGAGCACCGCTTGTTCCACCGCGACGCCGGTTACCTCGAGGGCCGCCGGGTCCGCAAGTCCCGCGAAATGCGCGCGATGGCCCGCCGCACCGAGTTCGGCAAGCTGGTGATCGCCGGCCAGTGGGCCGCGGCCGAGTTCGACGCGCTCAGTCGTCTGTGGGATCTCGACCTACCGGTGCCCTACCCCGTGCAGCTCGACGAGTCCGAGATGCTGATGTCGTTCATCGGAGACCTGGGGGCCGGGGCACCCACTGCCGCACCGCGGCTCGTCTCGACCAGGCCCGAGCCCGATCTTCTCGAGGACCTCTTCGAACAACTCCGCTCCGTCATGCTCACCCTCGCGCACCACGGGTGGGTTCACGGTGACCTCTCGCCCTACAACGTGCTGCTGCACCGGGAGCGCCTCGTCATCATCGACTGGCCCCAGATCGTCGACGTGATCGGCAACCCGCAAGGCTTCGAGTTCCTCGAGCGAGACGCGAGCACGATGGCGACGTGGTTCCGCCGGAAGGGCCTCGACGTCGACACCGGAGAGTTCGTCGCCGACCTCGTCGCCGAGGCGACGTCCGGTTTCTGATCGGGCCGCACGGCATACGCTCGGTGGTATGACCCCTGATGCCCTCGTGCTCTCACCGTCCACGGTGCCCGACCCTATGGACGCGCCGCCGTTGCGCTGGGGGGTGCTCGGACCGGGGGGCATCGCTCGCACCTTCACGCAGGCTGTCCACGCGGGCACCCGCTCCAGGGTGGTCGCCATCGGGTCCCGCTCTGCCGAGCGCGCCACCGACTTCGCCGCCAGCCACGGCGTCGAGCGCAGCCACGCGTCCTACGACGACCTGGTGGCCGACCCAGACGTAGACGCCGTCTACGTCGCCACCCCGCACAGCGAGCACCACGAGCACGCCCTGCTCGCCCTGCGCGCGGGCAAGCCGGTGCTCGTCGAGAAAGCCTTCACGCGCAACCTCGCCGAGACCGAGGAGGTGTTGCACGTCGCGGAGTCGGTGGGGAAGCTTGCCGCAGAGGCGATGTGGAGCCGCTACCTCCCGCAGTACGACGTCGTGCGGCGCACGGTCAAGGCCGGGACCCTCGGGGAGGTCGTCGCGGTCGAGGCCGACCACGGCCAGCTCCTCTGGCCCGACGGCCCGCAGCGCCTCTCGGACCCGGCGCTCGCCGGAGGTGCGTTGCTCGACCTGGGCGTCTACCCCGTCTCCTTCGCCGACCACGTGCTCGGTGGTCTGACCAACGTGACGGCACGGGGCACGCTCAGCGACCGTGGGGTCGACGTGACGACGACCATCCAGGGGCTGTCGCCCGACGGGCCCGAGGGTTCGAGCCGGGCGCTGGCACACCTGTGGTGCACGATGGCCGCCGCGTCCCCGTGCACCGCGCGCGTCGTCGGGACCCGCGCCCGCGTCGAGCTGACGGGCCGCTTCTACTCCCCCGGCCCGGTGCGCCTCGTGGCGCCGGACGAGAGCGTGATCGACCAGTGGCTTCCCGGGGCGACCGCCCACGGGTTCCGCTTCGAGGTGGCGGAGTTCGCCCGCGCGCTGGCACTGGGGCACCTCCAGACCTGGTCGATGCCGTGGGACGCCACGCGCCGGGTGATGACGGTGATGGACGAGGTGCGCCGACAGATCGGGGTGCGCTACCCCGGCGAGTGACGGGGATGCCGTGCACGGCTGCCGGGCACGATGGCCATGTCCACCCCGGCCAGCCGGGTGGGGGGAGTCAGCCCGTCAGCGCCGCCAGGAAGACCGACTCGAGGTCCTCGGGACGCGCTGCCGTGTAGGCCTTGCCACCGGTGGCTCCCGCGATGTTGCGCAGGGCCCTTGCATCGGCTCCTGACCCGAGCGCGATCGTGTGGACCTCCACCGGTCGTGCCGGGTCTGCGCCGTCGACGAGACGTGCCAAGGTGGTCTGCAGGTCCGGGCTGCCCGGATCCTCGTTCTTCCCGTCGCTGATGAGCAAGACCGTGTTGGGCCCCGGTTGCCACGAGGACCGCACTGCCGAGACCGCAGCCAGGGTGGTGTCGTAGAGCGCGGTGTCGTTCTCGGCACGAATGCCGCGCACGGCCGACTCGATGGTGTCGCGGGCGGTGCCGGCGCCGACCCGGCGATCGAGCCTCCCGAGCGGGACGACCTGGCGGTAGTCGGGGCCGGTTGCCACGCGAGAGAAGGTCCACAACCCCACCGAGGCCTCGTCGGCGAAGAAGGGCAGGGAGGCGAGCACGGCCTCCTTCGCGAGGTCCATCCGGCTCGTGCCGGTCGTGCCGACCTCCGCCTTCATCGAGCCGGAGGTGTCGAGGACCACGAGGAGGGAGCCCCGACGATCGAGTGCGGTCCAGTTCTGCAAGGTGCGCGCGAGCACGTCCTGGCTCGGCTGCGCGGGTGTGTACTGCGGCTCGGTGGCCACGACCCCAGCAGTTGCCGTGGTCGCCGCATCGAGCCGCGCCGCCCGCCACCCGGCCTTCTGCAGGGCCTTCTGCGCCGCGCCCTGGATGACGAAGTCCGCGAACGCTTCGGATGCCGTGCGCTGCTGTTCGCTCACCCAGTCGGCGTGGAGCGCGAGCACCGGCACCTCGCTGACGACCCACCCCTCGGTCGGGTAGATGGCCGCGACCTCCACGGCGGGCGACGCCGCGTTGAAGGCGACGACCTCCTGCTCGGTGGCGGGCACGATGGGGAGGTCCTTGATGGCACCGGGGGCCGCGGCGGCTGCAGTCCGGAGGGCGCCCAGGGCACCGGCGAGGTCTCCCGTCGCGCCCCCCACCGCGTTGTGCGCGATCACGAGGCGACGCCGCAGGTCGTCGGTCGCCTCGGCGGCCACCGCGAGGTCGCGGTAGACGGCGACCGTGGAGCCCAGCCCCGCTGTCGAGGTGAGGGGGTTGGGCCACTCCAGCCGGACCCGTCCCCACTCAGGGTGCTTCACGCTCGACCACCCTGCGGGATCGGCGGCCATGGTGCTGAGTGCCTGCCACGAGGGCTGCTTCTGCGGCCAGCCGAGCGCCTCGGCCATCGGTCGTGGCGCCGCGAAGACGACGGGGCTCGCTGCCACGACGGGATAGTTGCGGGGCAGCACCGCCGCCAGTCGGGGGTCGCGCGCGAGGACGGCACGCCACAAGGAGGAGTCCGGCATCCACGTCGTCGGAGCGGAGTCGGTGTCTCCGTCCATGGCCCGGGCGAGGCTCGCCTGGAACTCCTGCGGCGTGGCGCTGGTCACGGTGGTCCTTGTGCACGGCACGCCGGAGCGATCCTGCACCCAGGTGTCGAAGTCGTCGGCGTAGTCCTTCAGCACCGCCGACAGCGCGGGTGCCGCGCTGATCCTCAGTGAGGCCTCCCCGCTGCACTGGCCCCCAGAAGCCTCTGCGTCGGAGCCCCGGCGGGTCATCGTCACGCCGACCACCGTTCCCGCGGCGACGAAGGCCGCGACGAGAAGGAGCACGAGCGGCACGACGAACCTCCGACGCGGTGCTGCGTGGCGGTGCCGGGTCTGGGACGGACGCTCTCCGCGGCCGCTCGCGGGCGGACGTCGGAGTGCGGTCATGTGGCGAGTGTGGCCGAAATGACCGCGTGAGACAACGGGCGACCGGGTCCGCCCTGACCGGGAAGCCCTGCGCAGCGCGCGTCAGCGCACGACGACGGTGGCGCCGATCGGCATGAGGTCCTTGGCCCAGATCATGTCGATTGCGGCGTTGCTCAGCCGCGCACATCCGTGCGAGGCGGCCCACGGCGGGATGCTGGGCGAGCCGTGCACGGCGATGCCCCCGTCGAAGAACCGCGGCCGCCACAGCTCGCCGAGCGAGTTCGTCAGCGGCCCGTCGACCCCCCGGTAGACGGTGAAGCGGCCCTTGGGCGTGAGCGCGAGGGCCCGATTGCCCCTGGTCGAGATGTACTCCTCGCCGTTGCCGGTCGAGGTGTTGAGGACCGTCCGTACCGCCCCGCCGCGCACGACGAGCAGCACCTGGCGCGCCAGGTCGATCTCCACCCCGTCTCCGCGCAGCGTGGCCGGCGGCCGGATGCCGTCAGCGAGCGCGTTCATGGTCCGCGGCCCCACCACGCCGTCGCGGCTGATGCCGGCCGACTTCTGCAGGGCCCACACCGCCTGCTGGGTCAACGAGCCGAACGATCCGTCCGGCTCGCCGAGCCAGTATCCCAGCTCGTTGAGCCGCTTCTGCAGCTGCAGGACCTTCGGGCCCTGGTCACCGAGCGCGAGGGTGGTGCGGGGCTTCGGTGTCGGCGCGGGGTCCTGCGACCGCGTGGGCGTCGGGGTCGGTGCCGTGAGAGGGGTCGTGGGTGGGGTCGGTGTCGTCGCTGGGGTGGGCGTCGTCGTCGGGGTTGGCGTCGTCGTCGGGGCGGTCCGCAGCGTCGGGCTCACCGGGTCGGCCGACGGTGTGGGTGGCACGCGGGTCGGAGGGGTGGCGGTCGGCGACCCCGTGCTGCGCGGGGGCGCCGAGGCCTCAGGAGCAGGCGATCGGGACCCGAGGCCGGAGCCCGGCACCCGACTCGTCGTGGGGCCGCTGCTCGGGGTCGACCCTTCGCCCGCTGCCGACGGCGCAAGGCCCTCCAGCGCCCCGCACCCGCTGAGCAGCACGCCCGCAACGATTACAGCGAGAAGCCCCCCGGGGCCCCGACCACTCCTCGTGTGGCTCATTCGCTGCCCCTCCCGTCCTCGCTCGACCCGTGCGACCAACACCCAGCACACGCGAGGACGGCCGTGCACGCCACCCGGCGCGCCCATTCGTGACCGAGTCGTTGCCTTCCGGGAAGGAGTTCACGCACGGGCGCGGATGGCTTCGTCGGTGGTGAGCACCCGTCGCGCGATGTCGACGTGGAGGTTCTCGACCATCCGACCACGATAGGTGACGACTCCCGAGCCGGATCCCTCCTCCCAGGCGGCCAACACGCCACGGGCGTCCTCGACCTCATCCGCCGATGGGGCGAAGACCGCGTTGCACGGCTCGACCTGGCTCGGGTGGATGAGGGTCTTGCCGTCGAATCCCATGTCGCGCCCGGCGACGCACTCGGCCTCGAAGCCCCCGGCATCGCTGACGTCGTTGTAGACCCCGTCGAGGATCGCGATGCCGGCGGCGCGGGCCGCCAGTACCGCCATCGACAGGGCTGTGGCCAGGGGCGCCCGTCCGGGGACGTGTCGGACGCCGAGCTCCTTGACGAGGTCGTTGGTCCCCATGACCAGCACCGCGAGCCTACAACTGGCTGAGGCGAGCTCGGCCACCCCGAGGATCGCCTCCGGCGTCTCGACCATCGCCCACAACGTGGTGTGCCGGGGGGCGCCGCGCTCCTCCATCGCCGAGACCAGGTCGCGTACCTGCTGCGCCGACCCGACCTTGGGCACGACGATCCCGTCGGGCCCTGCGCTGCACGCGTCAGCCAGATCCCGTTCGTGCCATTGCGTGCCGATCCCGTTGACCCTGATCGTCATCTCACGCGTCCCATATTCGCCGGACGAGGCTGCAGCGCAGGCGTTGTCACGCGCGCGGTCCTTGTGGTCCGGCCCCACCGCATCCTCGAGGTCGAGGATCAGCCCGTCAACCGGGAGCGTCTTGGCCTTCTCCAACGCCCGCTCGTTGCTCGCCGGCACGTAGAGCACGGAGCGTCGCGGTCGGTATGCCGTGGGGCCGCTCACGCGCCTGTCTCCCCGTCCGCCCTGACGGGCTCCACGGCATACAGCTCGGCGAGCTCCGGGTCGTTGGCCGACAGCCGGTCGGCGAGCTCGAGGATGACGAGGCACTGCTTGAGGCTCGCGTCGTCCTCCATCTTGCCGTCGAGCATGACCGCTCCGGTGCCGTCGCCCATCGCCTCCTTGACCCGTCGCGCGTGCGCCACGTCGTCGGCGCTCGGGCTGAACACCTTCTTCGCGATCGCGATCTGCGCCGGGTGCAGCGTCCAGGTGCCGACACAACCGAGGAGGAAGGCGTTGCGGAACTGGTCCTCGCAGGCGACCACATCGGCGATGTCCCCGAAGGGGCCGTAGTAGGGGAAGATCCCGTGCATCGCGCAGGCATCGACCATGCGGGCGATCGTGTAGTGCCACAGGTCCTGCTGGAAGGTCTGGCGCGGGCCGGTGATGTCGCCGTCGACGGGGTCCTGCCGCACCAGGTAGCCGGGATGACCACCACCGACGCGGGTCGTCTTCATCCGACGGTCGGCCGCGAGGTCTGCCGGACCAAGGCTGATGCCCTGCATCCGGGGGCTGGCACCGGCGATCTCCTCCACACTCGCCATGCCGCGTGCCGTCTCCAGGATCGCGTGGACGAGGATCGGCCGGATCAGCCCAGCCCGTGACTCCAACTGCGCGAGGAGCCGGTCGACGTAGTGGATGTCCTCCGGGCCTTGCACCTTGGGCACCATGATCACGTCGAGCTTGTCGCCGACCTCCCCCACCAACGTGGTGAGGTCATCGAGCACCCACGGGGAGTCGAGCGCGTTGACCCGGGTCCAGAGCTGGGTGTGCTCGCCGAAGTCGGTGGCGGACGCGATCGAGACCAGGCCGGCGCGGGCTGCTTGCTTCCGGTCGGCCTTGACCGCGTCCTCGAGGTTGCCCAGGAGCACGTCGACCGAGCCGACGAGCTGGGGCACCTTGGCCGCCATCCGCTCGTTGCTCGGGTCGAAGAAGTGGATCATCCGCGAGGGACGGGCCGGCACCTGCCGGACGGGTGCGGGAGCACCCACCGCGAGGGGGGAGAAGAAGTCCTTGGCGCTGCGCATGCTCGGGGTGGCCTCTCGGACGCGGGGACAGGTGGTGCCGGGGACGCTAGCAGCGCACGCCCGGCATCCGTTGTGAGAGAGTTCACGGTGTGACGGACGACGCCCCGGCACCGCCGACCACCCCGACCCCCGGGCCCAACATCACGCGGCTCACCCATGAGGCCGCGAGCAAGTCCGGCCTTCTCTGGTTGCGCGTCCCCGCTGGGAGCACCCACCCCGCTTGGCACGTCTGGCACGACGACGGGAATGAGCGCGGCACCGGCCCCGCGGCATACGTCGTCTCCGGCCCAGGGGAGCAGCCGCTTCCCTGGTTGCCCGACGAGGTCGAGCTCATCCTGCGCAGCAAGGACAACGGTGGGCGGCTGCTCACCCTGCACGCCACCGCTCGCGAGGTGAGCCCCGACTCCCCCGAGTGGGACGCCGCGGCCGAGGTGCTCCGCCCCGTGAGACTCAACGCCGTCGGAGACGTGGTGCAGCGGTGGCGCGAGTCGTGCACCATCCACGTCCTGACCCCCCACGGGAGACCCATCGAGGCGCCCGGCTCCTACTCCACGGACTCCGGAGCCGCGCCGATCCGCCCGGCGCCGGCTGCCACGGCGACCTGGCGTCCGTGGCACTGGCGAGGTCGTGCCAGGGCGCGGCGCAACACGGCCCGCTGACCGGGCGCGCGCCCGACCCCGCCGGATAGCCTGTGCCCTGTGAGCACGCCCACCCGCGCCTTCGTCGGTCGCCTGACCGAGCTGAGTGTCTTCGACCCCCTCGGCGACCAGGTCGGCCGGGTGCGTGACGTGGTGGTGACCTTCAGCTCGAGTCGGAGCCGGCCTCGGGTCATCGGTTTGGTCGTCGAGGTGCCGGGTCGGCGCCGGGTGTTCGTGCCGATGACTCGGGTGACCTCGGTGGAGGGCGGCCAGGTCATCACGACCGGCCTCGTCAACATGCGCCGCTTCGAGCAGCGACCCAACGAGAACCTCGTCGTCGCAGAGCTGTTCGAGAGGTCCGTGATGGCGCGCACCGAGGATGGCGAGGTCGTCGAGGCCACCATCGAGGACATCGGCA
>JBDSVV010000354.1:0-5461 GCA_039927035.1 Ornithinibacter sp.
CCCTGCTCGCGCAGTCCGCCGCGGTGTCGGTGACGCTGTGGCTGGCCAAGGAGTCGGGCGACAAGGGGACGTTCCCGGTCTACCAGTACGCCCAGGCCGTCTACCTGCTGCCGTATGCCGTGCTCGCGGTGCCGATCGCCACCAGCGCGTTCCCGGCCCTGGCCGAGCGCACCGGCGCCGGCCAGGACGTCACGCACACCCTGGCCCGGTCGATGCGCGCCGTCCTCGTCCTCACCGGGCTCTCGGTGGGGGTGCTCATCGCCGCAGCGCCCGCCGTCGGCGCGTTCTTCTCCCTCCTGGACGCCCGTCGAGGGGGCGGCGCGACGAGCACGGCCGCGTTGGCCGCGCTGCCCGGAACGCTCACGGCATACGCGCCCGGACTGGTCGGGTTCGGGCTCACCGCCCTGCTGACGCGCGCGCTCTACGTGCGAGGCGCTCCGATGCACGCCGCGCTGGCGGCTGGCGTGGGCTGGAGCATCGCAGCCGTGCTGCCGCTGGTCGTGCTCCGCGGTGGGCAGGGCCCTGCGCCCACGCTGCGCTGGCTCGGGTTGTCCTCCTCGCTCGGGATGACCGTGTCGGCCGTCGTTCTCGTGGTGCTCGTGCGTCGGGCTTGGGGCGCGAGGGTCATCGTGGGTGCCGGGCGCACGACCGGCGTGCTGGTCGTGGCCATCGCCCTGGCGGTCGCCGCCGGCGACGGCGTGTCGCGAGGTCGCTCGATCGACACCCTGCTCGAGGCGATGCTGGTCGGGGCTGGTGCGGGGGCCCTCGCGCTGGTCGTCGGGGTGGTGGTCCTGGCCCTCGGAGACCGCGAGATGATGGCCCAGGTCCTCCGGCGCGGGAGGTCCCGCAGACGGGGAGGGGATGACGGATGAGGGTGCTCTTCGTGCTCGGCACCAGCGCGGGCGGGGTCGGTCGGCACGTGCACGGGCTTGTCGGCTCGCTGACCGCTGGGGGACACCAGGTCGTCGTGGCGTGCCCGCAGGCGGTGGAGGAGCACTTCGGCTTCGCCGAGGTTGCGACGTCGTATGCGCCCGTCGAGCTCAGTGACCGTCCGCATCCGGCCCGCGACGCCATCGCGGTGCGTGACCTGAGACGGCTCGTCGACGGTGCCGACGTGGTGCACGCGCACGGTCTGCGGGCGGCGGCCCTGGCCGTGCTGGCCGTCGGTCGTTCCCACACGCCGGTGCTTGCCACCTTGCACAACGCCGCTCCGGCAGGGGCGCTCACCGGTGCCGTCTATGCCACGCTCGAGCGGGTCGTGGCGCTGCGCGCGGCCCTGGTCCTCGGGGTGTCCGCCGACCTCGTCGAGCGGATGACCTCGCTCGGCGCGCGCCGGGTCGGGCTCGCCGTCGTCGCGGCGCCGCCGGTGCGGAACGCGGGTCGGGACCGGTATGCCGTGCGCGCCGACCTCGGTCTTGCCGGGTCCACCGCCCTGGGCGTGGTCGTCGCGCGACTGGCGCCGCAGAAGGGGTTGGACACCCGGCTCGATGCGCATGCGGAGATCCGGGGCACCGACCTCGTGACGGTCGTTGCGGGGGGCGGGCCGCAGCGCGCGGCGCTGCAGGCACGCATCGACGCGGAGTCCCTCCCCGTCCGCCTCCTGGGCCAGGTTCACGACGTGCCCGACTTGTTGGGCGCCGCAGACGTCGTGATCTCCAGTGCCCTGTGGGAGGGCCAACCGGTCGGTCTGCAGGAGGCGTTGCACGCCGGTGCCGCCATCGTCGCGACAGACGTCGGTGGCACGGCCGCCGTGGTGGGCGAGGCCGCTCTCCTCGTCCCCGCCGCCGATCCGACGTCGTTGTCCCGGGCGATCCGCGACGTGGTCCTGCACGGTTCGGTCCGGGACGACCTGCGCTCCAAGGCGGTGGAGCGGTCCTGCGAGCTCCCCACCCCCGAGGATGAGCTGGAGGCCGCGATGACGGCATACGAGAGCGTCCTCGGTGGTCCAGCGAGGTGCGGCCGCTGAGATGGTGCGGCCGATCCGGGGCGTCGGCGTCGAGGTGCACACGGCCATGACGTATCGTTGGAGCCCGTGGTGGCCCTGACGAAACAGATCTTCGTGACCGGAGGCGTCGCCTCATCCCTCGGCAAGGGGCTCACGGCCTCATCGCTCGGACACCTGCTGCGCGCACGCGGCCTGCGGGTGACGATGCAGAAGCTCGACCCCTACCTCAACGTGGACCCGGGGACGATGAACCCCTTCCAGCACGGCGAGGTGTTCGTCACCGACGACGGGGCCGAGACGGACCTCGACATCGGTCACTACGAGCGATTCCTGGACGTCAACCTCGTCGGCAGCGCCAACGTCACGACCGGGCAGGTCTACAACCGGGTGATCCAGCGCGAGCGACGTGGGGAGTACCTCGGCGACACGGTGCAGGTCATCCCGCACATCACCAACGAGCTCAAGGACCGGATGCGCGCCCAGGCCGCTGGTTCCCCGGGCGTCGACCCGCAGGACGCCCCCGACCTGATCATCACCGAGATCGGTGGCACGGTCGGTGACATCGAGTCGCTGCCGTTCCTGGAGGCGGCCCGGCAGGTGCGCCACGACCTCGGCCGCGACGCCGTCTTCTTCCTGCATGTCTCGCTCGTGCCCTACCTGGCTCCGAGCGGGGAGCTGAAGACCAAACCCACCCAGCACTCCGTCGCGGCCCTTCGCCAGGTCGGCATCCAGCCCGACGCGCTGGTGCTGCGGGCCGACCGGGAGATCCCGGACTCCATCAAGCGCAAGATCAGCCTGATGTGCGACGTCGACACCGAGGCCGTGGCTGCGGCGGTCGACGCGCCGAGCATCTACGACATCCCCAAGGTGCTGCACCGCGAAGGGCTCGACGCCTACGTCATCCGCCGCCTCGGCCTGACCTTCAGGGACGTGGACTGGACCGACTGGGACCTCTTGCTGGAGCGGGTCCACGAGCCCGAGCACGAGGTCGAGGTCGCACTCGTCGGCAAGTACGTCGACCTTCCCGACGCCTACCTCTCGGTCACCGAGGCGCTGCGCGCCGGCGGGTTCCACCACGACGCGAAGGTGAACATCAGGTGGGTGCCATCGGACTCCTGCGAGAGCGAGGCCGGGGCGCAGCGAGCCCTCGGCGGGGTGGACGCCGTCCTGGTGCCGGGGGGCTTCGGCATCCGCGGCATCGAGGGGAAGGTGGGTGCGCTGCGCTGGGCCCGTGAGCGGCTCGTGCCCACCCTGGGCATCTGTCTGGGTCTGCAGTGCATGGTCATCGAGTACGCCAGGCACGTCGCTGGCATCCTGGAAGCGAGCTCGACGGAGTTCGACCCCGACACCACGGCGCCCGTCATCGCGACCATGGAGGAGCAGAAGTCCTTCGTGGAGGGGGCCGGTGACCTCGGTGGCACCATGCGGCTCGGGAGCCAGCCCGCGACGCTGGCGGAGGGCTCGGTCGTGGCCACGGCATACGGCAGCACCACGGTGCACGAGCGGCACCGCCACCGCTACGAGGTCAACAACTCCTATCGGGGTCCGCTGGAGGAGGCGGGGCTGAGGTTCAGTGGCACCCACCCCGACCTCGGGCTCGTCGAGTTCGTCGAGCTCGCCGCGGACGTCCACCCCTACTACGTGTCCACCCAGGCCCACCCGGAGTTCAAGTCCCGGCCCACCCGCTCCCACCCCCTGTTCGCCGGCCTCATCGGCGCGGCGATCCAGGCGCAGCGCTCCGCGCGCCTGGTCGAGGTCGAGCGTCCCCGGCACTCCGAGGCCGCCGAGGCCCATGCCTGAGCCGCTGGCCGACGTCCGCGGGACCAAGCCCGTGCTGGCCTCGGAGCGGGTTTTCCAGGGGCGGGTCTGGGACGTGCGCAGCGAGCAGGTCGACCTGGGCGAGGCGGGCGTGGTCACTCGTGACTTCGTGGACCACACGGGCGCGGTGGCGATCGTCGCGCTCGACGAGGAGGGCCGCGTCGTGCTGGTGCAGCAGTACCGGCACCCGGTGCGCGCCACCGAGTGGGAGCTCCCCGCGGGCCTGCTCGACATCGACGGCGAGCCCCCCCACCACAGTGCCGCGCGCGAGCTGCTGGAGGAGACCGACCTGCGGGCGGAGCAGTGGCACGTCGTGCTCGACCACAACACCACGCCCGGCGGGTCCAGCGAGGTGCTGCGGATCTACCTGGCCCGTGGCCTGTCGAGCGTCCCCGACGACGAGCGGCACGCTCGCGACGGTGAGGAGCTCGGGATGCCGGTGCGCCGGGTCCCGCTCGACGAGCTCGTGGACGCCGCCCTCGGTGGTCGGGTGCACAACGCGACCTTGCTCATCGGGGCACTCGCCGCCGCGATGCTCCGGGATCGCGACTGGGTCGGCCTGCTGCCCGCGGACGCTCCGTGGCCCACCCGTTCACCGGGCCGACGCTGAGCGGATCGTCACCTCGTGAGGGTGAGTGTTTGCTCACTGAAAGGCCACCAACCGGCGCAGCGGGTGTAAGCGGCTCATCCCAAACGAGCGTGTAGTAGGGGTCTGAGTCCGCCGGCTTCCAGGGCGGAGCCGCGTAGGTGCTCGAGGCGTCCGTTGACGGCTATCTGGAGCCTTGGGCACGAAGTGCCCTCTGACCTGCGCTTCTACGTCAGACACATGTCATCGACGGAACCAGACGCGCGCCCTTGGTTTAGGAAAAAGCAGCTAGGACAAAGTGTTTCGAAGGTTTCTCCGTCGTAGACACGCTCCAGATAACGTGTCGCTGACGCACCCGATCACCCCCGTGAGCTACGTCGGACACAGCCCCGGGCGGGCTCCAGATAATGATGGCCTGGGTTGGGCCGTTGCTGGTGCCGGGCCGGTCGAAGTAGGCGAGCACGTCGTCGGCGCGCTGTTTCAGGGTCCGCGCGAGCTTGCTGAGCTCGGTGAGGGCGGTGGGCCCGCCGTGGCTGACCGAGGCGATCAGGGCGGTCATCAGCGCCCGACCTGCGACACAGTGCCACTATCGGCGACTTCAAGAAGGCGATGGAGGACGCGCACGTCTCCGGCGACCGGCGATACTTGCGGCCCGTCCATGTCGACGGCTTTCAGGTGCAGGAATCGGGGCTCGTCAAGGACCTCGTCAGGGTTTACATCCCGGCTGAGGCCCAAGCGATCGACATGGTTCTGGTGCGCCGGGCCGCCAAGAAGCTCAAGCATTCGTCCGAGCGGTGGCAGACATACTGCGAGTCGCAGGGCTTGCCCAATGTGGTCAAGCCGCTGCTCGTCTTGCAGGCGCCCAACACACCTGATCACGACCAACTCGGCGAAGCGCTGAAGGTGATCTTCGAGGAGATGCCCGAGCTGGGTTCAGATTCCGTTCGGCACGTGCTCGGAGAGCACTCGATGCAGACGTTCGGGGGCCACCAGGTCGACTGGATCGAGCCGCAGGTGGTCGAGGACCGCACCCACGTGCGGGTGCTGATGGCGAAGGACGCGATCTCCACCGGATGGGACTGCCCGCGTGCCGAGGTGCTGGTGTCGTTCCG
>JBDSVV010000355.1:0-4052 GCA_039927035.1 Ornithinibacter sp.
TACCTCAGGTCCCCAACCCGTCACGCCGCAGCACAGCGAACCCGCCGTCAGCCTGTTGGCCCTTTCGGACCCACGCTCCTAGGGTGGAAACATGAGGCAGATCAACATCCGCAGTCACCAGGAGTCCGTCACTGTCGAGGCGTCGAGCGAGGACCTCTACGACCTGGTCTCCGACATCACCCGCACGGGCGAGTGGAGCCCGGTCTGCACGGCGTGCTGGTGGGACGACGACGTCGAGGCCGGTCAGGTCGGTGCGTGGTTCACCGGGCACAACGAGCTCCCTGACCGGACCTGGGAGACCCGATCGGAGGTCGTGGCGGCCGAGCGTGGTCGCGAGTTCGCCTGGGTGGTGGGTGGCAGCTTCGTCCGTTGGGGGTTCACCCTCACCCCAGTGGAGAGGGGGACGGCGCTCACCGAGTCCTGGGAGTTCCTACCGGGCGGGATCGACATGTTCGAGCACAAGTTCGGCGACGACGCGCGCGTTCAGATCGCGGACCGCACGCAGCAGGCCCTCGACGGCATCCCAAAGACCCTCCGGGCGATCAAGCGAATCGCCGAGTCCTCCACTGACGCGAGGGGAGATTGACGTCGCGAAGAAGGCGCGATTCGTCGTCTCGAAAGTCGAGATCGCCGCGGCATGATCGGCTCGCAGGCGCTGCCGCTCAGGGATCTGACAAGGTTACCCAACCCCAGACAACGACGTGCTCAACCATGAGCGCACCTGGTGAGGTCATCTCCTCCACGACCGCGGCACCGATTCCGGAAGTCCCTCCGGTAACGATGGCGAAGCGTCCTTCGAAGTCGTTCATGCTGATCTCTTCACGAGGTGCTGCCGGGCCCGCTCACTTCCGATGCTCCCGGATCTGGTCCGGGTCCTTGACGGACGCGACCGGTAGTCGCAGCTCGAAGATGGCCCCTGTCTGGTCCTCCCCTGGAAGCAGGGCGAGCGAGCCGCCATGGGCTTGCGCGCTCTCCAGGCTGATCGCCGGCCCTGGCCCTCGCTCGCGACCCGACAAGGAAGGCGGCTGTGACCGATGAACGTGCGACATCGGGATGCGCAGCCGCTCAATGCGTTTGGCACTGCCCCGTCCGTTCCCCGCGGGAGGCTTTCAGGCTCCGGCGGGCGGCGGGGGCGCGGTGGACCCGCGAATGCTGATCTGTGGCTGTGCGACTCGGTACACCGTGACCGGCCCGTCCGCCAACGTGTTGAGGAGGGCGTCGGCGGTCTGGATGCCCAAGGCGTGCACGTCGAGCGTCATGGCGGTCAGCGAGGGGTTGGTCAGGCGGCAGAGGGTGGAGTCGTCCCACGCGATGATCGACAGCTCGGTCGGAACGTTCAGTCCGATCTCGTTGGCGACGGCGAGGCCGGCGAGGCCGGCGTCGTTGTCGTAGATGATCGCTGTGGGCGGCGAGCGTCTGCCGAGGAGAGCCCTGGTACAGCTTCGGCCGGACTGGCAGCGCCCACACCGCCCCCGGGCCCGCTTCCGCACCCGGACATGCGCGACCAGAACCTGACCATCATCATCGAACTCGACCTCTACAACAACCGTCTTCTCCACGCCCAACAAGGCACGCCATAAGGTGGCGTTCTGCACGCCGTTTCCGTTCACTGGTTCCTGTTCCTTGACAGCTCAGAAACCTAGACAGGAGAACGGCGTGCTCACACCTCAGACGCGCCCAGCACCCACGGATGTGTCACAAGAGCCAGTAAAGTGTGGGTGTGTCCATGCCGGTCAGACGCTTGCCGCCGCGAAGGATGGGTCCAGGGGCACGCTCCAGGTCTGCGTTACTGCAGGCGGCGGACAACCCCGTTATCCGTACCCCGAGGGATTCAGTCGCCGAAAACCAGGCCGAAGATCGAGTCTGGCCACAACCAAGGCCCGAAGTGGCCCATCCCGGGGAGCGCCACCACGGCACAGTCAGTCAGCCGGGCTGCCAATCGCTCTAGGTTGGCGTAGGGCTCAAGGTCGTCGATGGTTCCGTGAATGGCGCGCACCGGGCACTGCACGTCAGACAGGTCGAACTCCAGCGGACTCACTGTGCGCAGACCATCCTCCATCAGACCGACGTGTCCAGCCGACAGCCCGAAGGCCAACGAGCCCGCCACGGCATCCCCCCAAGGCGTCTCGACGAGTCTCTGCTCGCGACTCGCCCAGCCGATTGCCAGCCCTCGCAACATGCCGACGGGGTCCTCGGCCGTCGCAGCCGTTGCGGCAGCGTACTCGGCCTCCAGGCCGGGCGTGCGCCCCCCGACGAGCCTGGCGACGTCGGCCTGCTCAGCGCCGCTCATGGCGGCGATGATCACCGGGTCGTCATACGGCAGGACGTGGCCACTCACCAGAACGACCTTCGTGACCCGCTCGGGAGTGATGGCGGCTAACGCCAGCGCGTAGACCCCGCCCATCGACACTGCCATGACAGGGAACTCTGCGACACCCAGGTGATCGGCCACCGTGAGCAAGTCGCGTGCGACATCTCGGCGATCCAATCCCGCCGCGCTGGTGTCGCCGTACCCGGCTCGATCGATCGCCAGCATACGAACCCCGAACCGCGACAGGGTCTGCTCTGAAAAGATGCGCAGGTCGCGGCGGGATCCGGGCTGGCCGTGGAAATAGCCAACTACCGTCCCGGCTGCAGGCCCGCGCACCATCCAGCCGATCGTGCGTCCACCCGCAATCTCAAGGACGCCCTCTTCTTCGACGAAGGTCACCCCTTGCATCATCCTCACGTCTCAGTTGAATCTCAACCAACATCCCAGGCCAATACTACGAAGCGGCTCAGCCCTTCTGGGTTCAGCCCTGGCAACCCGGACCCGAGCCGCAACAAGGAGACGTCGTATCCGGCTCGGAGGGCCAGTCCACCGACTTTGAACGCCCCCCTCCCCCCGCTGACCACGGTCGCATCCGATGTCCGCGCCACCCTGCGAGCCTTTACCGTCGAAGGCACCGTCCCTGACACCGCCGGCTACCTCCTATGGAAGCGTTCGAGGGGCACGGTGACCGCCTACCGGTACTGAGGTCGGACCCGATCCGGTCGGTTCCCGGCCGCACCCGTCGCAGTCCCGACGCGACCGGGGTCTTCGTAGGGCAATGGTTCAATGGGTGGAGCCCCAGTCTGCAAAACCGGTTCCCCTGGACCGCCGTCGGCGAGCGCGGAGGGGTAGAACGGGCGCTCCGTTGGGAGGCGCCGTTCGCTCACGGGCGCTGTCCGCGGCATACGCCCGCTTGGCAGCCTTTCGGCGTAGATATCCCCACGCGAGCAGCGCACGCCACGCCGTTTGCGGCGCCGACAAGGATGTCGCTCTGGTGGTGCATGCGGCGGTGGAGACGAGCCCACGCCACGAGCACCGTCACCAGCAGACAGACAGTGGTGAGCAAGCGGCGCACTACGGCCGCTCGACACGGTGGGCGAGCAGCGCGAAACTGAGGTATAGCGCCGTCGCGGCACCCATGTGCCCGCTGGGGTAGTTCGAGGTCGGAGGGGCGGGGTCGAGGTGAGGGACGTGTGGACGCGGCCTCCCCCCGACCGCGGTGGCGATCACGAACACCGTTGCCCAGAGGGCGATGGCGACCGCAGGAACGACTGCGGCCACCCAGACCGCAACGGCGGGGGGTGCGGCGCGCAGGAGGAGGTCCCGCAGCGACGAGCGCACGTGCGGTGAGGAGCGGTCTTCGGTGTAGCGAGTCAGGAAGGCCATGGCTACTCCGGTTCCGGTGAGGTGATTCCGGCCGAGTCCCTGGTCGGGTCGAGTCGTGCCGACTGCTCGGGGGCCAAGCCCCCGGTGGGCTGGACCTCGGGGCGACCTCGCTGGAGCCGCCATGCACTGAGGAGTGCCGCCATCGCCACAGTCCAAGATCCACCGAGGATGAACCCGGCCGCCACGTCGGACACGAAATGCGCCGCGAGGGCAACCCGTGAGAAGCCGATGGCCAGCACCATGAACGCTGCGACAACTACCGCCACCCTGCGCCATCGCGGCGAAAGCAGTGGCAGGAACACCAGCAGTAGCACACCATAACCGGTGACCGCGGCCTGGGCGTGACCGCTGGGGA
>JBDSVV010000356.1:0-6765 GCA_039927035.1 Ornithinibacter sp.
TTCGTCATCAACTGCACCGACAGCGCCCCAGGTCCCAGCGAGTCCGAGATCCGCGCGGCTGGCGGCCGGTTCCGCAGCCGCTTCCCCACGCTCGGGGTCTGGGGGTCGTGGCAGCTCTTCGGCTGCACGTACTGGACCGCTCCACGCCACACCTTGACCCCTCCTGAGGCACACGACTCGCCACCGCTGGTCGTCGTCGGGACCCTGCACGACCCCGCGACGCCATATCCGGGCGCGGTCAGCATGGCAAGGATTCTGGGCAATGGCTCATCCCTGGTCACGTGGGAGGGCTCGGGTCACACCGCGTTCACGCGCAGCCCATGCGTCGACAAACTCATCGAGGCCTACCTCATCTCACTCGACCTCCCTCCTGACGGGAGCCGGTGTCAGGCCTGAGGACGTGACTACAGGGTTCGGCCTCACGGGCACGCCCACTACTCACCCCTCGCCCCGTGCAAGGGAAGGAATTCAGCGGATGTGTCTCACCCCAGCTTGACGCACACGGCCACGCCCAGGCGTCGGAGTCGTCACCGTCTTGTGGCGACTCTGCGGTGCCGCCTCGTGGGGCACCCGGCAGCAGAGTCAAACGATCCGAGGGTTCTGACTGCCGTCCCGCATCAAGGGGGAACCTTCCCCGCACGCGTGACGGCGGGGTGCGTTCAGTGCCATGGTCGGCAATGGCACTCAAAGCACGTCAGTACGCAGGGGCGGCGGCGCTCGCTTTGGAGATCGACGGCACGTTTGCCGGCTTCCTTCATTCCTTCGATGGCGGGGAGGCCTTCGCCGAGGTGATCGAGGCCCCAAGCACCGGTGGCCCGATAGACAAGTCCATCGGCAGTGCGAAGTACGACGACATCGTCGTGACCTGCCGCTTCCCAGACGGAGCGCTGGCAACGTGGGTGACCGCGTTCCTCGAAGGGAAGGCGCCGGAGCACGACGGTGCCGTGACCGTCCTCAACATCAACGGGCAACCGGTGCGCCGGCTGGAGTGGCAAAAGGGCGCGATCCCCTCAGTTGCCTTCCCCGCCCTGGATGCCCAGAGCAAGCAGTCCGCAGAGGTCACGATCGCCATCCGACCGACGACAACGACGAGCGTAGGCGGGACTGGTCAAGCGCCCACCGCACCGCAGCCCAAGCCCAAGACGTGGTCGGTGGGCAACTTCGCACTATCCATGCCCGGCATCGACTGCACGCGCGTGGTCAGAATAGAACCCGTTGTCGCGCCCCAAACCTACGTCGCGCCCGCGTCAGGGCGTGGTGCTCCCAAGGCAGGGCACGTGCAGGTGAGCGACCTGGTCGTTGCGGTCGCCGTCCAACAGTCCGGCGCGGCCGACTTCGACCGTTGAGCTGAGGACTTCATCGTGACCGGCAACAACACGAAAGCCAATGAGAAGGACGCCACTGTCCGCTACCTCGCTACGAACCTTCGGGGCGAGCTCGGAGCCCTGAGCGTCCTGTCCACGGGCATATTCCGCGTCGACCCTGAGTCCCAGACCGTGGGCGTGGCCACAACAGCGCGGGTGAAATTCTCCATGTACGCCGAGCAGGTGCGGTGGGCGAAGGCCGCGGAACAGTCCGTGCCCTCAGCGACGCCGACATCTCAGCCCAGCACCGGGCGAGATGTGCGCGACGTCCTCGGGAGAGGGTTGTCCCCGGCTGACGTGATTCGTCGGCTGCGGGAGGCTCCTGCCTCCGAGCAAAGCCCCAACGCGGTCGACAGCCAGCGCCGGCTGGGCCGAGACGTTGGGCTTGCCTGGGCGCAACGCCACGCCAGCCTCGCCGAATTGCGGGAGGTGGTCGCCGCTGATGATCAGGAGTGGTCCTCACTCAGCCTTCCCGCCGGCCACTCGTTGGCGGAAACCTTAGCGGCCACGATCGACACCCCCCTGCTGTACGACGGCGGGTTGGAGTTGCCGCGCGATGCACTTGCTGAAGGCCTGCTCTCGGGGGTTCTGGAGGCACTCGCAGAGCTGAACGAGCAACTCGACCTTTGACCAACGGCGCCCGCGGTACAGAGCCGCTTCGCGGCGATGTGACGCGGCTCTTGGACGGACTGGACGAAGGGGCCAAGGGCGACTGGGTAGCACGTCGTCTGGTCTTTGCTGGCTTGCCGCCAGGGCTCGGCTCTTCGGTAGGTGCGCAACCGCACACCTCACGTACAGCGGCTACGACGACGTTGAGCCGCTGCGCCCGTTGTCCGTCACGCTGGAGTGGATTTCGGCGGGGCTGACGGGCATGCCGGCCCGTGACGGGATGGAGTGGGTGCGACGCACCTTGGCCAAGTAGTGTCCGAGCTCCTGGTCGGCGCGCACGGCGTCCCATCCGAGTTCCTCGCGGCAGATCTGCAGTACCGAGCCGAGCACCCGGTTGCCCCCGTCGGGGAGCAGTAGGCCGAGTCGGGTCCGGCGCAGCATGAGGTCATCGATCGACGTCACGGCCTCGTTCCTGGCGGACCACCGGACCTCCGCCCAGGTGGTCGGCGTTCCTGTGATTCGGCCTTGCTCACCGGGGCGGGCGTCCGCCAGCACGTCACCTGCCTCGCGGCCGTGCCGTCCGTACAACCGCCGTCCCTTGTCGTCAGCTGGTGGCGCACCGGGTGGCCGCGCCGCCGTCGTCGGGGGCAGTTGGCGACCGGGCTGAAGGTTGGGTGCCGCAGCCCGCAGGACTTCACGGGCGGCAACCTCGAACGTGGTCAACTTGCCACCGGTGACCGTCAGCAGGCCGCCCTCGTCCCCGACGACGTGCTCGCGCAACTCATCAGCCGAAGATCGGGCGCCCGACGACACAATCGGCCGCACTCCGCTCCACGTTGACAGCACGTCCGCCTCGGTGAGCGCAAGCGTGGGAAATGCCGCGCTGACACACTCCAGGAGATAGGTGACCTCGTCGGCGGTGATCGACTGCTCCTCGACCAGGCGGCCCACGTCGACGTCGGTTGTTCCCACCACGGTCGCGCCCTCCCAGGGAAACACGCTGACATACCGTCCGTCGCGCGGCGACCGAACGTTCACACCCGGCGCGAGCGGGAACCGCCACCCAGGGAACACCAGATGGCTGCCAGCCACCGGACGCATCCGAGGGCTCCCGCCCACCTGTCGGCGCAGGTCGTCCGCCCACGCGCCGGTCGCATTGACGACGACGTCGGCGCGCACCTCTCCCGTGCGCCCGGTCGGGCGGTCGAGCACCCGAACGCCCCGGACCCGTCCCCTCGCGGAGACGACGTCCGTCACCGCCACCGCGTTCAGGGCGAGCGCACCCAGCGCGACCGCCTCCCGCAGTACCCGCATGACGAGCCGCGCGTCGTCGGTGCGTGCCTCGTGGTACCGCAGCCCGCCGCGCAGACCAGTGCGGTCGAGGGCGGGCGCGAGCGTGAGCACCTCGCCGGGTCTCACGGCGAGCCGTCCTGCTCGTCCGGCGAGCGCCTCATACAGCCTCAGGGCAGCCAAGTTCGCGATGCGCTCGCGCGCTCGGTCCGCGCGCAGCGGAATCAGGAACGGTAGGGGCGTGACCAGACCGGGTGCCTCCCGGAGCAGGCGTTCGCGCGAGTGCACCGCGTCGCGGGTGACCCTTAGGTGACCTTGGGCGAGGTAGCGCAGCCCCCCGTGCACCAGCTGGCTGGACCGGCTCGACGCGCCATGGGAGAAGTCGGCCCGCTCGAGCAGGAGCGCACGCAGCCCCGACCTCGCGGCGGCACGCAGTACTCCCGCACCGGTGATGCCACCACCGACGACGACGATGTCCCACGGTCCGTCGAGCTGTGCCCACGAGGTCTCCCGCCATTCCGCGTCCCATCGCAGTGCGTTCATGGAACCAGCTTTCCGGGATTCATCAGGCCGTCCGGGTCTACGCTGTCGAGCAGCGCCCGAAGGGCGGTAGTGCCAACCGGTCCCTTCTCGTTCACCAGCCCTTCGAGGTGGTGGAGCCCGACGCCGTGCTGGTGGCTGATTGTGCCTCCACTGCCGGCCACGGCATGCCGGGCCGACGACGTCAGCCGCTCCCAGCGCTCCAGCGTGGTTTCGGGGTCCACCCCCAGCCGGAAGACGAACGTCGTGTAGACGCTCGATCCCGTCGGGTAGACGTGCGAGAGGTGAGTACCAACGTGCACCGGCTCGTCCAGGGCGTGCCGCAGGACACGTTCGAGCTCGGCCACGAGCTGCGGCACCCGGGACCAGGTGGTGGCGGTCTCCACGGTGTCAACGCCGTAGCCGAGTTCCCACAGGCCGTTGCGCAGGTAGGGCGTCAGGAAGCGGCTTCGCCGCCAGTGCGCGCCGAGGGGGCGGCCCAGGTACACGCCGTGGTGCTGGCGCACCACATGCCGAAGGTGTCGACCCGACTGGCGAGCCTGCCCGGTCGTCCCCATCACGCCGGCGAGCAGGAGGCACCGGTCGGGGCCGCGGCGGGTCACGTCCAAGGCCCCGGTAAGCGCGGCACCGGCGCGGCCGGCGAGGAGGAACGACGTCGCTGTCTCGGCGGGGGTGCTCAGCCGCACCATGGACAGCCCCACACCGTCCTGGGCGAGGGTGCGAGCCGCCGACACGCCCGCCGACCAGCCCGGGAGGACAGCTGCCACCACCGCGTCCACCTCCGGCAGACGGCGGACGCGGACGACGGCCTCGGTCAGGATCCCCAATCGTCCCTCGCTACCCAGCATCACCTGCCTCAGGTCCGGCCCAGCAGCCGACGCCGGGAAGGGCTGCGTCACCAAGGGACCGGTTGGTGTCTCCAGGTGACCGCCGGCGAACAGCTGCTCGATCCGGCCGAACCCCAGCGACTGCTGGCCGCTGGACCGGGTGGCGATCCAGCCGCCGAGCGTCGACTGCTCGAAGGACTGCGGGAAGTGTCCGAGAGTCAAGCCCCGCACGCGCAGCGCCGCCTCCAGGTCCGGCCCGGCGGTACCCGCCCCGAACGTCGCCAGCAGGGACCGCTCGTCGAGGTCGCGCAGTTGGTTGAGGCGACCCAGGTCCACGGTCACGACCGGCTGCTCCCCAGGGACCCGATTCACCCCCCCGACCACGCTGGTCCCGCCACCGAAGGGCACCACGGCCACGCCGACGCGCCTGGCGTCCCGGATCAGGTCACGCACGTCTTCCGGCGACGTCGGGTGGGCGACGCCGTCGGGCGCCGTCGCGATGGACCCAGTGCGCAAGGCCACGAGGTCGAGGAAGCTCTGGCCGTGGGAGTGCACGAGACGATCCAGCCGTTCCGTGCTCACACCCGCCATCCGCGTCGGGATGGCATCGGGTACTCGTGTGAGCGCGTCGCTCAACGCGGCGTCCTCGGGGCGGCCGGCAACGCCCAACTCGCCGGCCAACATGGCCGCCAGCGCGGGGGGCACCGGTGCGTCCCGATTGACGTCCCCCCAGCCGTTCCAGCGCCTCACTGGCCGCCTCCCGTCGAGAACCACGTCGCATTTTTACGACCGCCGCCACGACTTCAGGCGGACGGACCGATGGCGTCCCGCTCCAGTGCGACGACACGCCCGTTGATCGAGCCAAGAACTCTCATGCTAGGACGCCTCGCAAGAGATGGCTTCTGACAGAGGCCTCTGCCACCTACTTCGCTGGGGGACGGCGCCCCCGAGGCTGCAGCTAGGCAACGGAAGACGGCGCAGGCCTGGCTTCCCGCAGCGGATAGTGACCCGTGCCGCCCCAGTTTGACTATTGACCGAGCCAGCGCAGGGGCGGAAACTGAAAGGACGCCCCATCTGTGAGGACCGGTCATTCCCCCTGGGAGGCCAACGATGAAGAGGGCATCGGTTGCCGTCGTTGTTGTGCTGTGTGCCGTATTCGGGATACCGCCGACGGCGTTCGCCGCGGGCAGCTACGGGGCAGTGGTCGAGAAGGGGGTGCGGGGTTGCACGGCCGACGACCAGACAGGGATCGTGATCTGTTTCGAAGCGCCCAGCGTGAACCCTCGGTCCCAAGGCGTGTTCCTCCAGGTCTGGCAGGCCGTCAGCCCCTACCTTCAGTGGCGAACAACCGATACGGCCACGTTGCGGGTGCGCTCAGTGTCCGTCGGGGCTGGGACCCCTCAAGAAGGCAGGCCGGTGACCACGTATGCCGCGCGCGCGGACCGGGTCCTGCCCCTACTCGCATGCAATGACGACTTCCGATTCCAGGCGTCCAACGGCAACATCCGGCTGGTGAGCATCGTGAGCGACTGCAAGGCCCGATGAGCCTCCTGTCTGCTCGGTGGCGCCACCCACCCGCTGTGGGCCGCTCTCACCCCCGCCGGGGGCCATATCTGGGCGCTGAGACGTAGCCCGATCTGGGCGGAAGGACGCAGCTGGAGGGCTGTGTGACAGCCTCGTGCGGTCAGGGTTGTGCTGCCGCGCACGTCGAGAAGGGGTCACCGCTCGGGTGCGTCTGAGCTCACGAGTTGAGTCCGGCAAAGTGGCGTACGAGCACCCGGTGAGCGTGTTCTGCGGGGGCGCTGGATGTGAGGCAGGGGAGTGGCCGTGCCTCGTGTCGAGGGGGGAGCCGCCAACATACGACAAAATCTCTGATTCGGGCTGCCTGTACCGTCCGCCGATTCGCAAGCGGTGGCCGACAAACTGGCTACTCAGGGGGCGCTGGTGGTAACAGGCAGTGCGGCTCGACCGAGCCGGGGGACCACTGCGGTAACGGTGTCGTGGCGGTCGCGGCTCGAGGCGGCGCGTTCGTAGACGTCGCATGGGCCGGGTGGGACGATCGCTGCCATGGATCTCGACCTGACTGCCGTCGAGAGTTTCATCGCGGTTACCGACTCGCGGCACTTCGGGCGCGC
>JBDSVV010000357.1:0-2947 GCA_039927035.1 Ornithinibacter sp.
TGACACGCTCGCGGTCTACGTAGCGAGCTGACCCGAGCACGCGCACGACCCTTGGTCGCGGCACGGGCATTCGGCATGAAGCCCAGTCCGACCGGACCTCGACGCGACGGGGACGAATCGGCTCGGATCTGCGGCCAGCCATGACTGGTCCGCACGCGCCCGCAAGCGGCGGTAGGGGCACTCGACCAGGTCCGCGTCCCGGTGAGGGGATCCTGTACTGGCGCGCTCCGCGAGCCGATCCTGGCCGAGGCATGCGTTGGTGAGCGCGGCCACCGGTGCATCGCCTCGCCAGTGGCACCCACCGTAACTAGCGGCTCCTTCGTCTGGCGATTGCGCACCAGTTCAAGGGTCCACAGCGCATATCAAACATGAAAGGACGTCGAGGGAGCTCGTGGGGACGATCTTCGGGAAGGATTCGTCGTCGTGCCTACGCGCCTGCCGTCCCGCATCTCAGTGACGGGTAGGGCTCTGGTCGTCTTCGAGCAGTTTCCCGAGCATTGTCCGGAGCTGATGATGTCCCCGCTGGCCGAGTCGTTGGGTGATCTCGTCCTCGAGGCCCTCGATCGTGATCCGACCTGCTTCGACGCAGGCCTCACCCTTCTGTGTCAGCACGATGAGCTTGGCTCGCCGATCATGAGGGTCGGGTCGTCGTACGACGTAACCGAGGGACTCCAGCTCGTCGACGAGCTCCCCCATGGCCTGCGGAGTCATGTTCGCTCCGCGGGCGAGCTGTGAGAGGCGCGAACCGGCCCGGTCGATCTGAGCGAACACGGCCGAGTGCGCAGGCTTCTGGGGAAAGCCTGCCCCGACGACGCCGTCGACGATGCGGAAGCCGAGCAGGCTGTAGGCCCGTCCCAACATCGCCACTGTGTTCGTGCGGCGCTGGGCATCTTGCGGTTCGGTCAACGTAAGTCCTAAGGTATCCTTAATATCAGGCTACCTTAGTGGTGAGGGTTCATGGACGTCGTTACCAACCGTCCGGTCGTGTCAGACCCACATACGGCGTTGGCCCGCGCGACGGGGATCATTGGGATCGTCTTCATACTGTTGCTGTTCGGCCCGATCATTGCGCTGTCGACCGCGGGCGAGCCCCCGCTCGAGGCCACTGCTGCCGAGGCGGCGGAGTACTTCGGCAACCTCGAGGCGAACTGGGCACAGTTAACGATGGCGGCCTCGACTCTCGGCATGATCGGCAGCCTCTGGTTCTTCGTGGCGTTCGGCTACTTGCTGGGGCGTGCCGAGGGGGACCCGCCCTGGCGTTCCACCATCGCGACTCTCTCGGGGGCGCTGCTGGCGGCGTACGGGCTGGTCGGCTCCAGCCAGGAGGCGGCCTCGCTGCACGGGGGCAATATCACCCCCGCCGTCGCCGACTTCGCGTACGCGTTCGGCAACGTCGGCTTCGCGAACGCATGGATCGCCCTCGCGAGCTTCGCCCTGTGCTCCGGCTGGGTGATCCTCTCCACGCGAGTGCTCGAGCGTTGGATGGGCTGGTGGGTCGTGGTGGCCGGGCTCGGCCTGGTGGTTGCCAGGTTCGTATGGACGAGCGAGTTGTGGAGCCTGCCGTACATGCTGTTCTGGTTGTGGGTCGTGGTGCTCAGCATCCGGTTGTTGCGTCGTCCCATCCTGCTCAACCCCGGAGTCAGCCGCGGTAGAGCTAGACCGTCTCCGGTACGCACCGATGCGTGACGCCGAAGGTCGACCTGCACTGGCACCACCACGACGGTCCGCCAGGGCATGCCGCGAGCCGCGCGAATGACCGTTGAGCGGGCGAAGAGCCAGCCAGGCGTATTCAGGAGCCCGGGCGACAGAATTTGGCGATGTGCACGGAGCCTCCCCAGAAGGTGATCGGCGGCGGCTCCGCGAAGAGCGGCGGGCAGTTCGCGGACATCAAGACGAAGTACGACCCGCCCAACATCTTTCACCGCAACGCCAACATCGCACCCACCTCGCTCTGAACGCCAACCGGCAGTTCAGGGCGGCCAGCCACTCATCTGTCGTGGCCCACACGTACGGCGAACTTCACCTCGTCGATGTCCGTAAGAGGAACCTCCTGTGGGAAAGCCGCAGGACAAGAGCCGCGGCCTCGGACGAGCGTCCCGCAAGGCCCGACCGTAGGCATGCCCGGTGAGGGGTCGGCAACTGGGGACGCCGGTTCACGGACTCTGTGCTCCTTGGAGCCAGTTCGACTTCTGTTGGTGGGGCCAGTCCGGGTTGACCCGACTCGCAGCCTTGGCGTCGTCGAGGGCACTCATCGCGGTCGCGGAGCGGGCTGCCCCTTCCGCGCGGCGCTCGGCACGCACGACGTCCGCGAGTGTTCGGTCGAGCAGGCGGACGAGTCGGCCAGCCAAGCGCGAGTCAGTCGTCGGGGTCGAAGAGCTTGAGGAACTTCTCCCGGGGGATCAGCACCCGGCGGCCGAGCTTGACCGAGGGGATCGTGCCATTCTCGATACCGGCCGTGACCGTCCGGGGATCGACGCCGAGGGCCGCTGCGGCGTCGGTGCGGGTGATGACCAAGCTGGGCGCGCTGCGCATCGTCTGAATCGTCATGGTCGCTGCTCGCATGTCGCCCCTCGCTTTCGGTGGAGGTATTCGACTGTACACGTTCGCGCTTGAAGTTTCAAGAGCGACGGTGTATGTTTCCTACATGGAGCCACGTCAGCGGGGGAACCCCGCTGGAAACACGAACGCGCATGTAGCGGCAAATGTGCGCAGCGCCCGGCAGGCGATCGGTATGGACTTGCGTACGTTCTCCGAGCGGGTCAAGGAGACCGGACGGGCGATGTCGATTTCGGCGTTGAGCAAGATCGAGAACGGCGACCGGCGAGTGGATGTCGATGACCTGACTGTCTTCGCCTACATCCTGCAGACGACGCCGGCGGCGCTGCTGGCCCCACCCGATGGTGCCCCGCCGCCAACCGGGGTGCCCAGCGGCCAGTTCAGCCACGAG
>JBDSVV010000358.1:0-4295 GCA_039927035.1 Ornithinibacter sp.
GACGCGACGTGATCGAGGGTGTCCACCTCTCGGGGTCCCGAGCGGCGGCCGCTGCAGTGCGCGCGGGCGACGTCGGGCGGCTGGTGCTCACCCACATCCCGGCGTGGAACGACCCGGAGGTGTGTCGGGCGCAGGCGCAGACGGTGTGGCCGGGCGGGGTGGAGGTTGCCACGGCAGGCCATCGCTTCGATCTGCCTACGGCCCCCTCCGAGGTGGTGGTTGATGACGGCGCGGCGGCCCGGATGTTTTCGAGCTACCGTGCGGCGCACCCGGGCCGAGTCTTCGCCGAGGAGACCGCGGCGGTCGAGTTCTTCGCGGACTCCGCGGCCAAGGCCGACGAGCTGCTCGACCTGGTGCTGCGCGGCCAGAAGCGCACGACTGCCGGCCTGGTGGCGAACTACCGTGCGGACGGCGAGGAGCTGCCGCCTGTCGGCTCGCACCGGGTGGCCTGCGACGGGTCCGGGGCGCCTCGCGCGGTCCTGCGCGTCCTCGAGGCCCGGATCGGTGCCGTCGCCACCGTCGACGAGCAGTTCGCCCGGGACGACGGTGACGGCGATCGCACTCGCGCGTCGTGGCTCGCGGCGCACCAGGAGCACTTCGCTGTGTCCTGTGAGCGACTGGGTCTGGCCTACACGGAGGACCTCGAGGCCGTGTTCGAGAGGTTCGCGGTCGTCTGGCCCCTGGAGCACGCGGACCGCTGACGGTCCGGACCAGGTGGGCGCCGGCCCGGTGGGGGTCTGCCTCGCACCCCTTATAGCCTTGCCTCATGCCTGCTGACACACGCCACGACGGCCGCGCCCCCGACCAGCTCCGCGAGGTGCGCATCACGCGCAACTGGCTCGACCATGCCGAGGGCAGTGTGCTCGTGGAGTTCGGCCGCACCAGGGTGCTCTGCGCGGCATCCTTCACCGCGGGCGTGCCGAGGTGGTTGAAGGGGCGTGGCACGGGCTGGGTCACGGCGGAATACGAGATGCTTCCTCGCTCGACCAACACGCGCAGCGACCGCGAGTCCCGCCGTGGCAAGGTCGGCGGCCGCACCCACGAGATCTCGCGCCTCGTGGGCCGGAGCCTGCGGGCCGTGATCGACACCTCGGCGCTGGGCGAGAACACGATCGTGCTCGACTGCGATGTGCTCCAGGCGGATGGTGGCACCCGCACTGCGGCCATCACCGGAGCCTGGGTCGCGCTCTCGGATGCCGTCGCCGACGCGAGGTCCCGCGGTCTCATCGATGCCTCGGCGCAGCCGCTCACCGGGTCGATCGCCGCGGTCAGCGTCGGTCTCGTCGACGGCCGTCCCGTCCTCGATCTCGACTACCCCGAGGACTCCACCGCGCAGACCGACATGAACGTCGTCCTCACCGGCGACGGCCGGTTCGTCGAGGTGCAGGGAACGGCTGAGGGTGAGCCGTTCGACCGCTCGGTGCTGGGCGAGCTGCTCGACCTCGCCACCGTCGGGTGCGCCGCGCTCACCACCCTTCAGCTGGCTGCCCTTGAGGCGCCCGCGCGGGAGCGGATGCCGTGAGTCGCCGGCTGGTCCTTGCCACCCGCAACGAGCACAAGGTGCACGAGCTTCGGCAGATCCTGGCTGGGCTGGTGGCCGACCTCGACCTCGAGATCATCGGCGCTGCCGACGTGGAGGGTGCGCCGGACGTGCCGGAGACCGAGGTCACCTTCCTGGGCAACGCGCGACTGAAGGCGGTTGCCCTCGCCGAGGCGACCGGTCTCCCGTCGGTCGCCGACGACTCCGGGCTCGCCGTCGCCGTCCTGGGCGGGGCTCCCGGGGTGTTCTCCGCGCGGTGGTCGGGCTCGACGGCTGGCCCCGATGCCGGGCGCGCCGAGCGGGATCGAGCCAACCTCAGCCTGTTGCTCGAGCAGATCGGCGACGTGCCCGACGAGCACCGAAGCGCAGCGTTCGTGTGTGCCGCGGTGGTGGCCATGCCCGACGGTCGCGTGGAGGGAATGGAGGGGCGAGTGGAGGGTCACATCGTGCGAGTCCCTCGTGGGGACAACGGTTTCGGCTATGACCCGATCTTCGTGCCGTCAGGTGGGATCCGGACGCTGGCGGAGCACACCGACGCCGAGAAGAACGCGATCTCGCACCGCGGGCAGGCGTTCCGCGCGCTCGAGCCGCGATTGGCCGTGTTGCTCCAGAGCGCCTGACACCGCTGTGGGCAGCGTGCGGTCCCAGTGGCTCGAAGGGTCGGCCGGCACGCCCACGGTGCGCTGGCCACCTATCCTGTCTCCTTGCGCGCAAGTGGCGGAATTGGCAGACGCGCCAGGTTTAGGTCCTGGTGCCTTCGGGTGTGCGGGTTCGAGTCCCGCCTTGCGCACCACGCCGGGTCGAACCCGGCCCGCGCCACCAGCACGTCCTCAGGTGGTGGTGACTCGCTCGGCCCGTGCCGATCACGTCGGGGTAGGTTTGGTCCCAGCACTGACACCAGCGCACTGACACCAGCACGAGGAGGACCCGACGTGGGTGACCGGCTCAGCACCGGCGACACCGCCCCTGACTTCACCCTGCCCGATGATGCGGGCAAGAAGGTCTCCCTGTCCGAACTGCGGGGACAGAAGGTCATCGTCTACTTCTACCCGGCTGCGATGACACCCGGGTGCACGCAGCAGGCCTGCGACTTCAGCGAGTCGCTCGACTCCCTGAAGGCCGACGGATACGCCGTGGTCGGCATCTCGCCGGACAATCCGGCCAAGCTCGCCACCTTCAGGGAGCGCGACGGACTCACGATCACCCTGCTGTCCGACGCCGACCGCGCGGTGATGACCGACTGGGGTGCGTTCGGCGAGAAGAAGCTCTACGGCAAGGCCGTGCAGGGAGTCATCCGCAGCACGGTCGTGCTCGACGAGACCGGCGTGGTGAGCCACGCTTTCTACAACGTCAAGGCGACCGGTCACGTCGCCAAGCTCCGCCGCGATCTCGGACGTCAGTGAGGACCCCCATGACCGAAACCAGCACCAAGCCCGACGCACCCACCTCGATCGCGGCCCTCGAGGCGGAGGTTGCTGCCAGACGCAACCGGCTGGCCTCGACGATCGACGAGCTGACCCGTAAGGCGACCCCGAAGGCGATCTTCCAGCGTCAGAGCGAGGCCGCGAAGGCGCGCTTCGCCGACGTCGCCACGACGCCCGAGGGGGAGCTCCGCATCGAGCGGCTCGCGGCAGTGGTGGTCGTCGTCGTGGTGGTAGGCGGGTTCGTCATCTACCGACGCGTTCACCGCGGCTGAATGCCGGCTCGCGGTCCCACACAGGTCCGCAACGCGCGAGAGGGGCTCCCCGGCGGGGGAGCCCCTCTCGCGCGTTCTCTGGTGCGCCATCAGGGACTCGAACCCCGAACCCGCTGATTAAGAGTCAGCTGCTCTGCCAATTGAGCTAATGGCGCGCGATCGCAGACATTATCAGCACCCCGCCGCGGCTGAGAAATCGACTACACCGAGCGATCGCCCGAGGCGCTCCGGTCACTGCGAGCGGCCATGACGAGGAACATCACGAGGAGTGCCAGGACGCCGACCGAGAACGCCACCCACTGCCACGTCGACGGCCCTGATGTGGAGGTCTCGTCGACGGAAGGGCTTGCCGTGGGTGAAGGAGCCGCGCTCGCGCTCGGGCGTGCCGTCGGGCTGTTCGCCGTGGTGGAGGTCGCGGAGGGTGACGGGGATGGGCTCGGTGACCCCGAGGGCGTGGGTGCCATCGTGGTGGTGAACGTGATGCTTCCGGAGACGGGGTGACCGTCGGTGCTCACGACGCGGTAGGTCACCTCGTGCGTGCCTTCTGGAAGGTCCGCTGCAAGAGCCTGCGTGACGTCGACCCCTGCCACGACGGGGGCTCCGTCGGCCTCGACTCCGCCCGGACCCTTCACGACCACCTTGACGAAGTCGGGGTTGACGTCCTCACTGAACTTCAGCACCACCTCCGTGGCGGCCGTCACGGTGCTCCCGTCCTCGGGCGTGGTGGCGAGGAGCTGCGTGTGCGCCAGGAGGGCGACCCCGACGCCGTTTCTGGCATCGGACCCCTGAGCCGGGCGGCTCGATGCGATCGCTCCGGTGGTTGCGGCAAGAGCCCAGGTCGCCACCACGAGTGTGGGCAGGACACGATGACGCAGGCGCAACGGCATACGGCCAGTCTCGCAGCCCGGAAAAAGTGCTCACCCCCCGGCCGCAGGGCCGGGGGGTGACGTGGGGTGAGTAACGGGACTTGAACCCGCGGCCCTCGCGACCACAACGCGATGCTCTACCAGCTGAGCTATACCCACCACGACGGGCGCTGCCATCCGAGGATGCACTGCG
>JBDSVV010000359.1:0-8592 GCA_039927035.1 Ornithinibacter sp.
AGCCGACAGCGAGGGCGCCGAGTCGGTGTTCCTCCTGGTTGCACGCAATGCTGGTGACCCCGGTGCCGACCCCACGGTGCACGTGCACCAACACCTCACGCTGGTGGACGGTGGCCTCGACGTGGACATCGAGATCGTGTCGCGCTCCATGAGTCCGGTGCGGTGCACGGTTGCCCTCGAGCTCGCGGGTGACGGGGCCGAGCTGTACGAGGTCAAGGCAGGTGTGGCGTCCGGCGCGCCACTGGAGGTGACCGTCGAGCAAGACGGTCTGGCTCGCTGGAGCGATCAACGACATGAGACCGTCGTGGACGTCATGGGCGCTCGGCTGTCGGTGCGAGGTGGTCTCGCGGTGGCGCTCTGGAGCGTCGACCTCTGCGCTGGCGGCACCGACCGACTCCGCGCTGCGATACGAGTCACCCGCACGTCATCGACACCTTTCGACGCCGGGTGCGGCTCCTCGGGGGTCCACTGGGGGTCGGTGAGCGTGCACGCGCAAGACAGTCGACTCCCCAAGGCAGTCGCTCGGTCGCTGTCCGACCTTCGCCACCTGCTCCTCTCGGATCCCGAAGATGAACGCGACGTGTTCGCCGCGGCCGGGTCGCCGTGGTACCTCACGTTGTTCGGGCGTGACTCCATCTGGGCCGCGAGGATGTGCCTGCCGTTCGGCACCGATTTGGCCGGGGGCACGCTGCGAGCACTGGCCCGCCGCCAGGGTCGCGTCGATGATCCCGCCTTGGCAGAACGGCCCGGGAAGATCCTTCACGAGGTGCGCCGGACCACCTTCGAGGACCCGGGTCACCTCCACCTGCCGCCGCTCTACTACGGCACGGTTGACGCCACCCCTTTGTGGGTCGTGCTGCTCCACGACGCATGGCAGTGGGGGCTCGCTGAGAAGGAGGTCGACGCACTGGCGGCCCCTCTGCGCAAAGCCCTGGGATGGATGCGACGCGCGGTCCAGGAGAGCCCGGACGGGCTGTTGCGCTATGTCGACGAGAGGGGCGTGGGGTTGAGCAACCAAGGGTGGAAGGACTCCGGCGACGCCATGCGCATGGCCGATGGCACCGTTGCTGACGGGCCCATCGCCCTCGTCGAGACCCAGGCGTACGCCGTCGAGGCGGCCAACGGTGCCGCGTCCATTCTCGAGGACGTGTTCGGGGTGACGGGCGACCCGTGGCGCGAGTGGGCTCAGGCGCTGGCCGAGCGCGTGCGCGACACGTTCTGGGTCGGCGAGGGCGACCAGCGCTACCTCGCCATGGCCCTGGACGGTCGAGGTCGGGCCATCGACGGTGTGGGCAGCAACATGGGACACACCTTGGGCACCGGCCTGCTCACTGCCGACGAGGGCGACGTGGTGGCGCGCAGACTGGCCCAGCCGGATCTCCTGGGCCCGCTGGGCATCGCGACCCTGTCCCGGAACAACCCGGCATACAACCCACTCGGGTACCACACCGGTTCGGTATGGACGCACGACTCCGCGATAGGTGCGTGGGGTCTGGCTCGCGCGGGGCACGGAGCGAGGTCAGCTCGCGTGCTTCGCTCCCTTGTCGACGTCGTTGCGGCGAGCGGCTATCGCTGGCCGGAGCTGTACAGCTCCGAACCAGTTCTCGACGTGCCCGCCCCCTACCCTGCGAGCTGCCGACCGCAGGCCTGGTCGGCGGCCGCGGCGGGTTTGGTCGTGACATCTGCCCTGGGGTTGCGGGCCGACGCTCCCCGGGGGCGCGTGCACATCTCGCCACTGCGAGAGGCGCCGTTCGGAGCCCTGGGCGTGGAGGGTCTGCGCATCGCGGGTGGAGCCCTGCGCGTCGAGGTCGACGCCTCAGGGCGCGTCGTCGACGTCGAGGCACCCAAGGGGATCACTGTCATCTGCGCGGAGACGGCGCCGTGACGCCGACAGTGGAGGACCTGGTGTTCCCCGCCACACAGAGGCCGGATCCCCTGTCACACAGTGAGTGAAGGGCATCCCCTGGGTCAACCTCGGGATCGGCACCGCCGGCGGATGGACGGTCGTCAACGAGCTCGTGGCGCTATCCGACGTCGGCCCGGTGGCGGAGGACTTGAGCGAGAAGACGCGCACCGTCCTCACCTTCGCCCTGACCGGTTTCGCCCCTCGGGTCCCTCGCGACCGTGCTCCTCAGCCCGCGGTGTTGGCCTCGTGCTGCGGGCTGAGGCGCACCACGTCCCCGACGACGATGACCGCCGGGTTCTCGACGCCGACTGATCCGGCTCGGTCGGCGATGTCGGTGAGCGTGCCGAAGGTGATCCGCTGGTCCGGCAGGAAGCCTCGCTCGATGACGGCCACGGGGCAACCGGGATGCCGACCGGCCGCGACCAGCGCGAGGGCAGACTCGCGCAGGCGCCCGACGCCCATGAGCAGCACCACGGTGTGGTCGCTGCCTGGCGGGACCCCGGGGAGATCCTCGTGGCCGGTCACGACCGAGAAGCCGCGAGCCACCCCCCGGTGGGTGAGTGGGATGCCGGCCGCAGCCGGCACCGAGACCGCGCTCGTGACACCCGGCACCACCTCCACGGGGATGCCGTGGGCCTCGCACGCGAGGCGCTCCTCACCGCCGCGGCCCAGCACGTAGGGATCGCCGCCCTTGAGTCGCACCACCGCGTGACCCGCGAGTGCCTCCTCCACCAGGAGGTCGTTGATGCCGTCCTGGGTGACGGTGTGGTGGCCGGGAGCCTTGCCGACGTCGATGACGCGCACCGTGGCGGGAAGTCGCTCCACCACCCCGCGCGGTGCCAGCCTGTCGGCCACCACCACGTCGGCCACCGCCAGCAGCTCGTGACCGCGCGCGGTGAGCAGGCCGTCCGCGCCGGGACCACCCCCCACGAGTGCCACCCAGCCGCGGCCGGTGCGGGGCCTGCGTCGGCGCAGGTCGATCTGTCCGGTGGAGATGGCAGTCCCCACTGCCTGGCTCGCATCCCGTGCGAGTCCGGGGTCGCCACCGGCGTGGACCGCGACGGTGACGACACCATCAGGGGTGTGCACCCGGTGGCGCGCGAGCACCGCCGCAGCGCTGCGGGCGGTGTCCGTCGCATCGATGCACCAGGTACGGGTCGCCTCGGCGTCTGCTCGCACCTGCGAGTCGACGAGGCCGTCACCGGTGGCGGTGTGCACCAGCCACGCCCCGAGGAGGTCGGACGCCCCGAGGTAGTCCCGGTCGCACCACGACACGGTGCCGGACGCGACGAGGGCGGACAACCCCTCGCAGAGCCACGGAGAGACCACCACCACCCTCGCGCCCTCCTGCGCGAATGCCGTGACACGCCTGGCCGTGACCGGCCCCCCGCCGATCGCCACGACCCGACGCCCGGTGAGGTCGAGCGCCAGGGGCAGACTCATCGTCGCCCCTCCCCGGGCGCCATGGCATCCGCCATGCACGCGGCCAGCGTGCGACCGTCGTCGGGCTCGATGAGGAGGAACGCCCCGCCGCTGCGGGAGATCGCATAGTCCTCCACGGGCAGCGGCGAGGCGAAGCGCACCGTCACGCGGCCGATGTCGTTGAGCGCCAGTCTTGCTGCGGGCACGAGACGCAGGCTGTCGAGGTCGAGGGCACCGTCGACGGACTGCACCACCGCGAGCACGGTGCGGGAGCCGTGCTTCACGAGCAACCGTGCTCCCGAATGGAGTGGCTGGTCGCCGAGCCAGCAGACGAGCGCCTGCACCTGGTGCCGCAGGGCAACGGGTGTCCCTGCGGCACAGATGAGGTCACCGCGGCTGACATCCACCTCGTCGGCCAGCCGCAGGGTCACCGACTGGGGCGCGACCGCCACGTCGAGGGCTCGCTCGCCGAGGTCGACACCTGTCACGGTGGTGCGCCGGCCCGAGGGGAGGACGATGACCTCGTCGCCTGGCCGCACGGACCCTGAGGCGAGCTGGCCGGCATACCCCCGGTACTCCACGTGGGCGGGGTCGCGGGCCGCGCCTTGCGGTCGGATCACGAGCTGGACCGGCATCCGGAACGGCTCGTGCGCCGGGTCGGCGGCGACAGGAAGCTCTTCGAGCAGCTCCAGGAGGGCGGGTCCGTCATACCAAGGAGTGCGCTCCGACCGGTCGACGACGTTGTCGCCGACGAGGGCGGACACCGGCACCGCGTGCGCGTCAAGGATGCCGAGCTCGGTCGCGATCGCGCGCACGTCGTCGGTCACGCTCCTGAAGACCTCCTCGCTGTGCTCGACCAGGTCGATCTTGTTGACGGCGATGACGACGTGCGGAACCCGCATCAGGGCCCCGACCGCCAGGTGCCGGCGAGTCTGCTCCTGCACCCCCCGGCGTGCGTCGACGAGGAGGACCAGGGCGTCGGCCGTCGAGGACCCGGTCACCGTGTTGCGGGTGTACTGGACGTGACCGGGGCAGTCGGCGAGCACGAAGGACCGCTTGGCCGTGGCGAAGTAGCGGTAGGCCACGTCGATCGTGATGCCCTGCTCGCGTTCCGCCCGCAGGCCGTCGGTGAGCAGCGCCAAGTCGGCGGCAGCGAGTCCGCGCCCGCGAGAGACCCGTTCGACAGCGTCGAGCTGGTCCACGAGGACGGACTTGGAGTCGTGCAGGAGCCGGCCGACGAGGGTCGACTTGCCGTCGTCCACGGACCCGGCCGTGGCGAGGCGCAGGAGCGTGCTCATCAGAAGTACCCCTCCTTCTTGCGGTCCTCCATGGCTGCCTCGGACACGCGGTCATCGGCCCGGGTCGCCCCGCGCTCGGTGAGCGTCGAGGCGGCCACCTCCGCGACGACGTCCGCGACGGTCGTGGCGTTGCTGGCGACGGCGCCGGTGCACGACATGTCACCGACGGTGCGGTAGCGCACCTGCCGCGTGGACACCAGTTCCTCTGCGCGCGGTCTCGACCACGGGCCAAGCGCAAGGAGCATCCCGTCTCGCTCGAAGACCTCGCGCTCGTGGGCGTAGTAGAGCGCAGGCAGGTCGATGCCCTCGTTCTCGACGTAGCGCCACACGTCGAGCTCGGTCCAGTTCGAGAGCGGGAAGACACGCACGTGCTCGCCCGGGCGGTGGCGGGGGTTGAAGAGGTTCCACAGCTCGGGGCGCTGGTTCTTGGGGTCCCACTGGCCGAAGTCGTCGCGCAGGCTGACGACCCGCTCCTTGGCCCGGGCCTTCTCTTCGTCGCGGCGACCGCCGCCGAACACGCCGTCGAAGCGGTGGCGTGAGATGGCGTCCAGCAGGGGCTGGGTCTGCAGCTGGTTGCGGGTGCCGTCCGAGCGCTCGCGCAGCCGCCCGTCATCGACCCAGTCCTGCACGGTGGCCACCTCGAGGCGGAGCCCCAGCCGATCGACGGTGGCATCGCGGAAGGCGAGCACCTCGGGGAAGTTGTGCCCGGTGTCGACGTGCAGCACCGGGAAGGGAACCGGAGCCGGCCAGAACGCCTTTGCGGCCACATGGAGCATCACGACGGAGTCCTTCCCGCCGCTGAACAGCAGCACGGGCCGCTCGAGCTCGGCGGTGATCTCGCGAATCACGAGCATCGCCTCGCTCTCCAGGACGTCGAGCTGGCTGAGCGTCGGCGGGGGGGAAGACTTGTCCGGGGCGATGGTCTGCGTGATGGTCTGCGTGATGGTCTGCGTGATGGTCATGGGTGGATCCCGCACTCGGTCTTGGTGGACCCGGCCCAGCGGCCGGATCGGGGGTCGGAGCCCGGGGCGACCCGGGCGGTGCACGGCTCGCACCCGATGCTCGGGTAGCCGTCGGTCAGGAGGGGGTTCACGGGCACCTGGTGGAGGGTCGCGTAGTCGACGACGTCATCGAGGCTCCACGTCGCGAGCGGGTTGACCTTCACGAGCCCGTTCACCTCGTCGTAGGTGATCAGCGGCGTGCCGCGGCGGGTCGGGGCCTCGTCGCGGCGCACCCCCGTGACCCACGCCTCGTAGCCACTCAGGGAGTCGCGCAGCGGATCGACCTTGCGCATCCGGCAGCAGGCCGCCGGGTCGCGATCGTGGAGGCGTGCGCCGAACTCGACGTCCTGCTGGGCGGTCGTCAGGCGCGGCCGGACGTCGAGCACCTGCACCGGAAGGCTCCGCGCCACCTCCTCGCGCGTCGCCCTCGTCTGCGCGAAGTGGTAGCCGGTGTCGAGGAAGAGCACGTCGACTCCGGGGGAGTGCTGCGACACCAGGTGCGGCAGCACGGCATCCGCCATGCTGCAGGCGACGGCGAGCGTGCCGGGGAAGGTGCGGGCCGCCCAGCGTGCGACCTCCTCGGCGGTGGCGTCGACCAGCTGTGCGGCTCCCTCGTCGGCCAGGGTGACCAGCTCCTGCGTGCTCCTGTGGCGCACCCGGGTGGATGTCGTGGCGCTCATCGCAGCTCATCCTCGTCGACGCGCTGGACCCAGCTGGAGAACGTCTCGCGGCCGTTTCGGCCCGCCACCCAGCGCCGGACCAGCCGCTCCACGAGGTCCGGCAGATCGGATGCCGTGACCTTCAGCCCCCGGACCGTGCGGCCGAGCCCCGCCTCGTCGCGGTCCTCTGAGGCGAGACCGCCACCGAGGTGCACCTGGAAGCCGGGTTGCTGCTCTCCGTCGATGGTGACGATCTGGCCCTTGAGGCCGATGTCCGCGACCTGGATGCGCGCGCACGAGTTGGGGCAGCCGTTGACGTTGAGCGTGATCGGGGTGTCGAGGTCGAGGTCTGCGAGTCGCTGTTCGAGAGCGGCGATGGTGGTGGCGGCAGTCGCCTTCGTCTCGACGATGGCGAGCTTGCAGAACTCGATCCCGGTGCAGGCCATCGTGTGCCGGCGGAAGGGGCTCGGAGCCGCGCTCAGCCCGAGCGACTCCAGGCCCTCGACAAGGGTGCCCACCCGGTCGGTCGGCACGTCCAGGACGACGAGCTTCTGGTGCGGGGTGAGTCGCAGTCGGTTCGAGCCGGCATCCTCCATCAGGTCCGCGAGGCCGGCCAGCACGGTGCCGCTGACCCGACCGACGACGGGCGCGACCCCGACGTAGGACCGCCCATCCTTCTGGAGGTGCACACCGATGTGGTCACCGGGCCCGCTGGCCGGGGCCGGGGGTGGGCCGTCGGCGAGGCGATAGCCGAGGTACTCGGTCTCGAGGACCTCCCGAAAGCGCTCCACCCCCCACTCGGCCAACAAGAACTTCAGTCGTGCCTTGTTGCGCAGCCGTCGGTAGCCATGGTCGCGGAAGATCGAGATGACGCCGTGCCAGACGTCGGCCGCCTGTTCCTGCGTCACGAAGGCGCCGAGCCGCTCGGCGAGCCGGGGCGTGGTCGACAGGCCGCCGCCGACCCAGAGGTCGTAGCCCGGGCCGAGGGAGGGGTGGCGCACCCCGACGAAGGAGATGTCGTTGATCTCGTGGACGACGTCCAGGCTGGGGTGCCCGGTGACAGCGGTCTTGAACTTGCGGGGGAGGTTGGCCAGCTCGGGGTCGCCCACGAACCGTGTCGTGATCTCCTCGATGACCCTGGTCGGGTCCAGGATCTCCTCGGCGGCGATCCCGGCAAGCGGGCTGCCGAGCACCACCCTGGGTGTGTCGCCGCACGCCTCCGTCGTCTGCAGGCCGACCTCCTCGAGTCGGCGCCAGATCTCGGGCACGTCCTCGACCCGGATCCAGTGGTACTGGATGTTCTGGCGGTCGCTGATGTCGGCGGTGTCCCGGGCGAACTCGGTCGAGATCCTGGCCAGCACGCGCAGCTGGTGCAGGCTCAGCGAGCCACCGTCGAGCCGCACCCGCAGCATGAAGAACCGGTCGGAGAGATCGTGGGTCTGCAGGGTCGCCGTGCGGCCGCCGTCGATGCCCTGGCGGCGCTGGGTGTACAGGCCCCACCACCGGAACCGCCCGTGCAGGTCGTCGTCGGGGATCGCGTCGAAGCCCTGCACGGCATACAGGGTCTCGATCCGTTCACGGACGTCGAGCCCGCCACCGGCGGCTTTGTGCTCCTCGTTGGGGTTGAGCGGTGCGCGGCCGTCGACCGCCCATTGCCCGTTGGTGCGGCCGGGCCTCGGCGGGCGCACCAGCCCGGCCGGTGGGGAGGCGCTCGTGGACGTGGTCATGGTTCCCCGCTGTCGTAGATTAGTGAACGTGATGCAATCTATAACTTGATATTATCTCGAGACGAGTGGTCCACCATGTGGTCGACGACGTATCATCGAACGCATGTTCGACTCTTCTGCGCCGGGTGGGCCTCCCGTGCGCGCGGCGACCCCGGGCTCCCCGGCCAGTCACCGGTCGACCTCCGGGGGTGGGGCCAGTGGCGGGGGCCCGGCCGGGTGGCCCCCAGGCGTGCCGCCGCCCGGGGAGCGGGGATGGGACCATCGCGCGAGCGCATGGCTCCTGGACCACTGCCCGGCCGACTACCGGCTGTATGCCGGGTGGCGACGTCATCCCGTGGCGCTGGGGTGGTTGACGGTGCGCCACCTCGACGCCCAGATCGAGGCGATGCGCTCGGCCTACCGCGAGGTGCGTGTCGAGCTGGTCGAGGACATCGGCCCGGAGGGGGTGGCCCAGGTGCTCGCCGACCTCGAGTGCGAGGGGGTGCGGTTGCTCAGTGCCCGGCGCGCGGCCGGCCTGCTGCTCGACGCCCTGCGCGGCCTGGAGTTCGTGCCCCACCTGTGAGGCCCCACGCCGCCGGG
>JBDSVV010000360.1:0-4469 GCA_039927035.1 Ornithinibacter sp.
TAGAGACTGCGTTCGCCCTCGTAGATGCAGTCGACGGGGCACTCCTCGATGCAGGCCCGGTCCTTGAGGTCGACACAGGGCTGCGCGATCACATACGTCATGGTCCACATACTATGCGGGCCATGGAGCAGCACGCGCCCGGGCCGGATGACGGTCTCCGGGTTGGGACCCGGGTGGTGATCAGACACCGTCTCGACACCCCGGACCGGCACTCCGGAGCCACCCTCACCGACGTCGTCGGCGACCTCGTGGCGCTCGACGAGACCTCCCTGGTGGTGCTCACCCGACGCGGCGAGGTCAAGGTGGTGCGAGCCACGGTCACGGCCACCCGCGTGATCCCGCCGCGTCCCTCCCGGCGTGGCGCTCCCCACCGGGCCCTGTCGGTTGAGGACCTCCAGCGGGTCATGGTCGGTGCGTGGCCCGCGATGGAGACCGAGCGGCTCGGGCAGTGGCTGCTGCGCGCCTCGCGCGGCTTCACCCAGCGCGCCAACTCGGTGATGACGGCCGGCGACCCGGGGATGCCTCTCGCCGAGGCGGTCGAGGCCGTGCAGAGGTGGTATGCCGCGCGCGCACTCCCTGCGAACCTCACCCTCGCGGGACCGGTCGGGTTCGACCCGATGAAGGACCCGCTGGGCGTCGAGCTGGCCGGTCGGGGGTACACGGCGCGCGTCCCCACCCTCACCCTGACCGCTCCCACCCGACTGATTGCCCTCCAGCCACGCCAGCAGCCCCCGGAGGGGGCGCAAGGCGTGGCTGGAGGGCAATCAGTCGAGGGTGAGGGCGGTCCGGTGGTGGAGTTGGGTGAGGTGCTCTCCGAGGCGTGGCTCACGGCATACCGGTCCTACCGGGACGTCGATGACATCGCCGTCCGGGCCGTCCTCACACGGTCACCGCAGCAGGTCTTCGCGACGGTTCGTGGGACCGACGGGCGAGTCGTGGGCATCGGCCGCCTGGGCCTGGCCGACGGCTGGGGCGGGATCGCGGCGATGTGGGTCTCCCCCGAGCGCCGCGGGACCGGGCTGGGAACGCGGATGCTTCTCGGCCTCGCCCGCGTCGCGCAGGAGCGCGGAGCCACCTCGTTGCACCTGCAGACCGACAGCGACAACATCGCAGCCCTCTCGCTCTACGAGCGACGCGGCTTCGAACGGCACCACTCCTACGTCAACGTCACCCGCTGACGGCTCAACCCGAGGTGGTGCGCCGCCCGAACCGTGGACCCCGTGGCCTCGAGCCGACTCTCGCTGAGCGCTTCGTGCCATCACCGCGTGCAGGTGACGTCGTCCTCGGGGCCGTACCTGGTCGTGTACTTCTCGGTCTTCACGACCTTCCCGCCCTGCTTCAGGATCCGGCCCACGTCCACGGTGAAGCCCTCCACCGGGGACTGGTCGACACAGCCCTCGGCGTTGTCGATGATCTTCTTCGGTGCCTTGATGTCGTAGCGCTTGCTCTTGGTGGCCTCGACGTCGTACTTCTTCGTGCCGTGGAAGGTCACCGTGATGGAGGTGTCCGTGGCGATGACCTCGATGAACACCCCGCCGTCGGTCACGTTGGTGAACTTGTTGTGCACATCCGGCCAGGAGACCGTCGCCTCGCGGCCCTCGGGGTAGCGGGAGATGTAGTAGTAGTGCGGTGTCCACGCGTCGAGCTTCATGCCCGAGAAGAACGCGGCGTTGAAAATCGTCGTCGAGACCTGGGAGATGCCACCACCGGTGTTGTTGGACGCCCGTCCGTTGTTGATGACGCCCGCCTCGACATAGCCCTTCTCGGGGGTGCGCTCACCGAGGACGCCGTTCATGCTGAACTGCTCCCCCGGTGGGATGTAGGTGCCGTTGAGGACCTTCGAGGCGAGCTTGATGTTCTCCACCCGCGACTGGCCGGGCTGGTAGTACGTGGTGAAGCTGGAGATCACGCCCTTCGGCAGGGTCGCCTTCGCCTTCGCGGTGGTGAACTCGGGCTCGGTCCGCGTGGTCGCGACGACTGCCGTACGGGTCGCGGAGCCGATCGCCTTCCAGACCTCAGCCGCCACCGAGGCGTCGTCCAGGGCGAGGCCAGCGACGCTGGCCTGCACCGCCGGGGTGCGCCCGGAGAAGCTGACGACGGCGTCCTTCGCGACGGTCTCCAGCCCTGCCTTCCTCGCTGCCGCGTGGACGACCTCGAGCAGTGCCTTCTCATCGACCGCTGGAGTGATCGTGCCGTCGGGCGCGGGAGCGAGCACGATGCTCGGCGCGAACTCCTTCGGCGTGATCTGCGCGCTCTTCCCACCCGCCACCACCGTCACGGGGGCGGAGACGGCGAGGTCGGCGAACTCGGTGCGCACCCGGTTGAGCTCCGCCCGAGAAACCTTCGGCTCGAGGGGCTCGGCGACCACGGTGACCCTGCTCCGCCCGGGCCATGCCGCCACCACGGCATCCAAGGTGCCCGCTGCGTCGGTCCTCGTCCCGCCTGCAGGGTTCTTCACGGCAACCACGCCGCCTTTCAGCGAGAGTGAACCCTCGACGGGCGCAGCGTCCAGCGCACCCCTGGCCTGCTCCACTGCGGCCTCGAATGCCGGTCGGTCGACGGCGACGGCCGCGGGCTCCGGACCTCCGCCTGTCATGCGGCGCCACATCGCGGTGGGGTCGAGGGTGAAGCCGACCAGGGAGTCGACCGTCGCGTCGATGTCCAGGGCGAGGCCCACGTCCGCAGGCGCCACCTCGACCGTGCCCGCCCCCGACGTGAGCGACAGCGGGTCAGCGGCCTTCGGGGCGAGCTCTCTCGACAGGGTCTCGCGAGCCTGGGCGGCACTCTGGCCGCCGATCGCCACTCCCGACACGGTGGTGCCACTCGCGACGCGCTCGCCGAACCACCAGGCGGCGGCGCCGTAGCCGACGCCGAGGGTGAGCAGCACGATCGCAGTGGCGATGACCCACCGTCGTCCGGCCAGGGCCGGTGACTCCTCGGGCGCAGCCTGCGGGAAGGTGTCCAGGGTCATGCGATGCTCCCGTAGCGCCCACGAAAGTGGACCAGCGCAGGGCCAGCGGCGTCCGGCAGGCCGATGTCGAGGACCTCGGCCACGACGATCAAGTGGTCGCCCGCCGGGTGGACGTCGACGGTGCGGCACTCAAGGTGCATCATCGCGCCGTCGAGGAGGGCCACCCCGGTGTGCACCCCCCGGTGGAACGCGGTGCGGTCGAGCTGGCCGTGCAGCGGACGCCCGCGGGTGGCGAACCAGTCCGAGAGGGGACGCTGGTCGGCCGCCAGGACGCTGGCTCCGAAGAACCCCGCGGCGGTCACGGCCGCATGGAAGCGGGTCTCGTTCTCGACGCTGATCAGCACGAGGAGCGGCTCGAGCGACACCGAGGTCAGCGTGTCAGCGGTCATCGCGTGGTCGTGCCCGTCCGCGACGGTGGTGAGGATGCTCACCCCGGCGACGTGGCGACCCATGGCCTGCCGGAAGAGTGCCGGGTCGAGGTCGGTGTCGGTCACGCTGCTCCTTCGCTGCTCGGCAGGCCGGTCGACGGTTCGATGGTGGCATACCCCTCGCGCCCAGCGAGTCGGGACACCACGTGGTTGGACAATGCGTACCACCCGTCACCCACGATCACCTGCGTCTCGTGGCGGCGCAGGGCCTCCTCCTGGACCGGAACCCTTCCCGGGTCCACGACATGATGGCTCACCACCTCGTCGTCCACCACCGAGGAGGCGAAGGGGTCGCCGTCACCTGGAACGACCCACCCCGCACCTGCCGGGACGTGCCGTGCGAGCCAGCCGCGGTCCTCGACCGCCCACGAGCGAGGAGTCACCACGGCATACAGGCGAGCGGTGATGGTCGAGCGGGACATCGCTCGAGCGGTGGCCCGGTGCGTTCGCACGTGGTCGGGGTGCTCGTAGCCGCCGGTCGCGTCATAGGTCACCACGACGTCGGGCCGGATCTCCTCCAGGACCGCGCGCACCGCGCTCGCGGCGGTGTCGAGGTCCACCCCGCTCCACGCCCGGGGGTGACGGGCCGCGGCCGAGCCGGCCATGCCTGAGTCCCGGTATGCCGTGGGCGCACCCGGGGTGTCCACGCCGAGTAGGTGGTGGGTCACGCCGAGGACCGCCATCGCCGACGCGAGCTCCTCGCGGCGGCGTTGCGCCAGTGGGTCTCCCGCGGCGCCCTCGAGGTGGGCGAGGTGCTCGGGGATGACCTCCCCCTCCTCCCCCAACGTGCAGGTGAGCACGTGCACGTCGTCGCCGAGCGCGACGTGATGGGCCAGGGCCACACCGGTGGCGAGCGTCTCGTCGTCGGGGTGGGCGTGCACGAAGAGCAGCGTGGCCGGTCGACCCAGGTGCCCGAGGTGATCGGTGAGCCCGCTCACTGGGCTACCGCGATGTCGGCGAACTCGACGACCCCGCCCGCGACCGTGTTCGCCGAGAGGTTGCGCACGTCGGAACCGGCGATGTAGAGCGCCCGTCGCTCGGCGAGGCCGATGTAGGCGCCCTGCTTGAGC
>JBDSVV010000361.1:0-2612 GCA_039927035.1 Ornithinibacter sp.
GTCCAGGCGAGCAGGTCCATCGTGGTCGAGAGACCGCAGAGGTCGCGGAAGAACCACTTGATGTCCAGGGCCCTCGCGGCCCAGGACGATTCCGCTCTCCGCGTGGCCCTCCAGCTTCTCGACGAAGCCCAGTCCGTAGAGCGCGTAGGAGAGCACCCCGGCGCCGATCGCCCCGCCACGCACGGCGGTTACGACGGGCGCGTCCATCCGGGCCAGGGCCGCGATCACCGGGTGCAACGACGCGGTCGCCTGCTCGACGCACGCCGGCGCGCCCTCGCGACTCGCGCCCAGACTGGCCCTGACCCCGGACGGTGGACACGGGGTTATGCGGCGTGAGGTGCTGCCGCGGTCTGGTTGGAGTGTTGCATCTCGAACGTGACGGGGCTGATCTGCCCGATCGAGGAGTGCCTGCGACGCCGGTTGTAGCGCTCCTCGATCCAGGCCCCGACGGCCAGCTTGGCTCCGGCCTTGGTGGGCCAGACACGGCGGTAGTAGAACTCGGTCTTCAGGGTCGCGAAGAACGACTCGGCCATCGCGTTATCCCAGCAGATCCCGGTGTAACCCATCGACCGGGTGATGCCATTCGCGGCGGCGAACGTGGTGATCTGCTCAGATGCGTATTGCGTGCCCCTGTCGGTGTGGAACACGACCTGGGCCGGCAGCTCACCACGTAGGGTGATCGCCATCTTCAGTGCGTCCTCGACGAGGTCGGTGCGCATGTGATCAGCGATCGACCACCCGATAACGCGACGCGAGTGTGCATCGATCACGGTAGCCAGGTACAGCCATCCCTCCCAGGTTCTCAGGTAGGTGATGTCGCCTACCCAGACGGCGTTGAGGACCCCGGTGTCCCACCGGCGCTTGGTCACGTCGGGCGGGTAGGTGTCGCGGCCGTCGCGCTGGGTGGTGGTGCGCCACTGACGCGGGCAGATGCCGCGTAGGCCCAGCTTGCGCATCGTCTTCGCGACGGTCTTGCGGGAGATGACCTCGCCGTCCTCGCGTAGGTCGGCCAGGATCCGCGGTGCCCCGGAGACCTCGTCGGACTCGCCGTGGAACCAGGAGATCTTGGCCTCGATCTGCTCGGCCCGGACCGCCCGCTTCGAGGGCAGTCGCTTGGCCCAGGCGTAGAACCCGGAGCGGGAGACCTCGAGGAGTCGTGCCATCCGCGTGACCGTGTGGTTGCTCTTCTCCGCGTGCATCAGTGCGAACGCTTCTCGTTCGTATCCGATGCTTCCTGGGCGAAGAAGAGCGACGCTTTTTTCAAGAACGCCCGATCCATCTTCAGCTCTGAGTTCTCCTTGCGCAGCCGCGCGAGCTCAACCCGCTCGGTCTCGTTCAGAGCACCGTCACCGGCGTCCCCCTGGCGGGACTTGAACAGGTTGACCCACCGGCCCAGCGTCTGCTCCTTGACGCCGAGCTCACGTGCGACCACGGCGACCGGACGACCGGTGTTGATCACCAACTTCACGGCCTCGTCCTTGTACTCAGGAGTGAACTCCCGACGCTGTCTTCCCATGGTGAAGATCCTCTCTTACGAGGTGTCCACCAGACGGGGTCAAAGCCAGGCAGGCCAGGTCACCACCGGTGCTGAACCAGGTGCCGGTCGAGGTGAGCAGCAGGCACCGGACGTCCGGGCGGGCGCACCGCCTCGACACGGCGAGGAGCTCGTCGCACAGCAGCTGGTCGACCGCGTTACCGCGCTCGGGCCGGTCGAGGCTGTGGCCACGCCGTCGACGACGGTGAGGTCGAGGGCCTGGAAGTCGCTGTCACGAGACGTACTCCTCCTTGAGCTTGCGCTTCTGGAGCTTGCCGGTCGCTGTGCGGGGGAGCGCGTCGGCGAAGTCGACGGTGCGCGGCGCCTTGAAGTGCGCGATCTTGCCGCGCACGTGATCGATCAGCTCCTCGGCGACCGCCGGCCCAGGCTGCACGCCCTCGGCGAGCTGCACGACCGCCTTGACCTGCTCGCCCATCTCCTCGTCCGGGACACCGATCACCGCGACATCGAAGACCTTGGGGTGCAGCGTCAGCGCGTTCTCCACCTCCTGGGGGTAGATGTTCACACCGCCGCTGATGATCATGAACGCCCTGCGGTCGGTGAGGTAGAGATAGCCGCCCTCGTCGAGACGCCCGATGTCACCCGTGGTCGCCCAGTTGTCGTGATGGGGATGCTGCGCCTGCCGGGTCTTCTCGGGGTCGTTGTGATAGCTGAACGGCATCGTCTCGCGCTCGAAGTAGACAAGGCCCACCTCCCCGGCGGGCAGCTCTTCCTGGTCCTCGGTCGACTCGTCGCAGATGTGCACGATCCCCAGTCCCGCCTTGCCGACCGACCCTGGGTGGGCGAGCCAGTCCTGGGAGCCGATCAGAGTGATGCCGGCGGCCTCGGTGGCGGCGTAGTACTCGTGCAGGATCGGCCCCCACCACTCGATCATCTGCTGCTTGACGTCAACCGGGCACGGGGCGGCTGCGTGGACGGCCACCTTGAGCGAAGATAGGTCATACCGCTCGCGCACCTCGGGGGGCAGCTTGAGCATTCGCACGAACATCGTGGGGACCCACTGGCTGTGGGTGGCTCGGTACTGCTCGATGTAGGCCAGTGCCTGCTCCGGGTCGAA
>JBDSVV010000362.1:0-5062 GCA_039927035.1 Ornithinibacter sp.
CCCGAGCTCGACCCCGTCGCGCAGCTCCTCGTCCTCCTGCTCGGTCCACGCGTGCCCGTGCGTCACCGCGGTGCGCGAGGACTCCGGGGGCGGCGGGTCCTCGGCGACGGGCCGCTCTGCCGGGGCAGGGGATGCCGTGTCCGCGCCGGTCTGCGTGTCGCCGGACGGGGCCGTGAGCGCCCCGGTCAGCCCGCGCATCGCGGGCTCGGCGACGGGCAGCGGCGGCTCCGCCGTGTCGTCGAGCCGGCGCAACGCCGAGAGCACCATCTCTCGCTCTGCCGTGGGCCAGAAGGGTGGCAGCGAGCGCTGGAGGAACCCGGCATACCGAGCGGTCATCATCCGGTTGTCGAGGAACGCGACGACGCCTCGGTCGTCGGAGCGGCGGATCAGCCGGCCGGCGCCCTGCGCCAGCCGCAGCGCAGCGTGCGTCGCCGAGACCGCCATGAACCCGTTCCCGCCCATCCGCGCGATCGCCTGGGCCCGGGCCGAGGCGAGCGGGTCGTCGGGTCGGGGGAAGGGGATCCGGTCGATGATCACCAGCTGGCAGGAGCTGCCCGGCACGTCGACGCCCTGCCACAACGAGAGGGTCCCGAACAGGCAGGTGCGCGGCTCGCGCGCGAACTGCCGCACCAGCGTGCTGATCTGGTCCTCGCCTTGGCACGCGAAGGTGATCTCGCCCTCGGTGAACCGCTCACGCATCGCCTCGGTGGCCTCCTTGGCCGCGCGCATCGAGGAGAACAGACCGAGGGTGCGCCCACCGGCCGCTCGCACGAGTACCTCGATCTCGTCGAGGGTCTCGGTGGCGAGACCGTCGCGGCCCGGTGCGGGCAGGTGCTTCGCCACGTAGGCGATGCCCTGGGCCGGGTAGTCGAAGGGGCTGCCGACATCGAGACCGCGCCACGTCGGGGCGCCCTCACCGCGCAGCCCGATCGTGCCCGCCACCGCGTCGAAGCTGCCGCCCAGCTCGAGGGTGGCCGAGGTGAGCACGACCGAGCGGTTCTCGAAGACCTTGTCCCGCACCAACATCGCCACGCTCATCGGCGCCACCCGCAGCACGGGTCCCCGTCGGGGGTCCTTGTTCATCCAGACGACGTCGAGGTCGCGCTCCTCCAGGATGCGCGACGCGTTCTCGAACACCTCGTCCACGGCGGCCCGGGCGACCTGGCGACCGCCGTCGGGTTCCTCCCCAGGAGCCGGCTTCAGCTCGCTCTGCACCGCCCTCGCGGTGTCGCGAACCCTTCCCAGTGCCGTGGCCAACGCGTCAGGGATGCCGGTCAGCCGCCCCTCCGCCATCGGCTCGAGCACCGACTCGAGCAGGTCCGCCGCGTCGCCGAGCGTCTCGGAGGCGTCAGCCTGCCGACCCGCGCGCTTGGCAGCGGCTCGTGCCATGCCGGGCGTCACCTCGTCGGTGATCGTGGAGGTGACCCGGTCGACCAGCTCGTGTCCCTCGTCGATGACGAGCACGTCGTGCTCGGGCAGCATCTGGCGCCCCTCGAAGGCGTCGATCGCCATGAACGAGTGGTTGGTGACGATGACGTCGACCCCGCGCGCAGCCTCCCGCGAGCGCTCCACGAAACACTCCGAGACCATCGGGCAGCGACTGCCCAGGCACTCCTCCGCGCTCACCGAGACCTGGCGCCAGGCCCGCTCACCGACGCCGGGGACCAGCTCGTCGCGGTCACCGGACTCGGTCCGCTCGGCCCACTCACGCAACCGCACGACCTCCAGCCCCAGCCGCGAGGCCTGCTGGTCCACGGCCCCCACCGACATCAGGGTGTCCGCGTCGTCGTCGGGGAAACCACCCTCGAGCTTGTGGGCGCACAGGTAGTTGCGCCGGCCCTTGACCAGCGCATAGGTGGGTCTGCGCCCGATCAGCGGGGCGAGGGCCTCCGCGAGGCGCGGCATGTCACGATCGACGATCTGCGATTGCAATGCCAGGGTGGCGGTCGCGACAACGGCGGGGGTGCCGGTGTCGATCGCGTGCTGCACCGCCGGCACGAGGTAGGCCAGCGACTTTCCGGTGCCGGTGCCCGCCTGCACCAGGAGGTGCCCCCCGGAGTCGACCGCGTCGGCGACGGCGTGGGCCATCTCGACCTGCCCCGGCCGCTCGGTGCCACCCACCGCGCCCACGGCGGCGTGCAGGAGGTCATCGAGAGAGGGCACCAGAGCAGGGTATGCCGTCCCGGGAGGGCCGCCGTGTCGACGGCATCCGGACAGCAGTACTCCCCGATGTGCCGGTAGAGCTTGCTCATGAACGACCGGCAGAAGCGCATCACCTCGACGTCCTCGGGGTGCTTCGGCGTGACGGGGGCACCGACGTGCCGGCCGGGGACACCGGGGTGGGCTCGCGCGAGATCGGCTACCTCTTCGGCCAGTACAAGCGGATCACCAACCGCTACGAGTCGGCCGTGCTGACCGGCAAGCTCGAGGAGACCCGCCACGCCCGGATCGGCGACGACGCCACGGCCCGGGGAGGGGCTGACCGGTGTGCCGCGCACGGGCGGATCTGGAGCGTCCCGTGTGACGTGGCCATGCCGTCCGCGACCCAGAACGAGCTGACCGGCGAGGACGCCGCCACCCTGCTGCGCAGTGGATGCCGGGTGGTCGCCGAGGGTGCCGACAAGCCGACCACCCCCACCCGAGGGGGTTGCCATCCTCCAGGCCGGCGGCGCTCGCTTCGCCCCCGCCAAGGCCGCCAACTCCGGCGGCGACGCCACCAGTGCGCTGGAGATGCAGCAGAACGCCCCCCGGGACTCCTGGACCTTCGACCACACGCGGGAGCGCCTGTCCGAGATCATGCGGGGGTCCACGACCGTTGTGCGGCAACCGCGGAGGAGTACGGCTCCCCCGGCAACGACGTCGTCGGTGCGAACGGCGCCGGCTTCATCCAGGGGCTGACGCAATGCTCGCCCTCGGCGTGATCTGACCTCCTGCACACCTGGGCGGTGCCGGAGTGCCACGATGAGCGGGTGAGCATCGACGTGGAGACCACGAGCCCGTTCCCCTCCGACATCGAGATCGCCGAGGCCGCCCACCTCGTGCCGGTGCTGGAGCTCGCGTGGGACCGGCTCGGCATCCCCGCTGACGCCCTCGTGCCCTACGGCCACGACAAGGCGAAGATCACGTTGCGCCACGTCGCCTCGCTGGCCGATCGACCCGACGGGGTGCTGATCCTGGTGACCGCGATGTCCCCCACGCCTGCGGGCGAGGGCAAGACGACGACCTCGGTGGGGCTCGCCGACGGCCTGCAGCGCATCGGGGTCGATTCCATGGTCGCGCTGCGCGAGCCGTCGATGGGGCCGGTCTTCGGCATCAAGGGCGGGGCTGCGGGTGGCGGCTACGCGCAGGTCGTGCCGATGACCGACATCAACCTCGCTTTCACGGGTGACTTCGCCGCGCTCGCGGCGGCGAACAACCTCCTCTCGGCCCTGATCGACAACCACATCCACCACGGCAACGCGCTCGGCATCGATCTGCGCACCATCACGTGGAAGCGGGTCGTCGACCTCAACGACCGCGCCCTGCGCGACATCGTCGTCGGGCTCGGCGGCGTCACGAACGGGTTCCCCCGCGAGGACGGGTTCGACATCGTCGTCGCGTCGGAGGTCATGGCGATCCTGTGCCTCGCCGAGTCGATCCCGGACCTGAAGTCTCGGCTCGGTGACATCGTCGTGGCCCACACCCGCGACAAGGAGCCGGTGACCGCTCGCGACCTCAAGGCCGAGGGGGCGATGACCGTGCTGCTGCGCGACGCGCTGGCGCCGAACCTGGTCCAGACCCTCGAGCACACCCCCGCACTGGTCCACGGAGGTCCCTTCGCCAACATCGCGCACGGGTGCAACTCGGTCATCGCGACCCGAACCGCCCTAAAGCTCGCCGACTACGTGGTCACCGAGGCCGGCTTCGGTGCGGACCTCGGCGCCGAGAAGTTCCTCGACATCAAGTGCCGGGTCTCGGGCCTGCGCCCGGCCGTGGCCGTCGTGGTCGCGACCGTGCGCGCGCTGAAGTACCACGGCGGTGTGGCTGTCGCAGACCTGAAGACCGAGGACGTCGGGGCCGTGCGCGACGGCATGCCGAACCTTCGCCGCCACCTGGACACCCTGCGCGAGGTGCACGACCTGGCCACGGTGGTCGCGCTCAACCGCTTCCCCACCGACACCGACGCCGAGGTGGCTGCCGCCATCGACCTGTGCGCCGCCGCCGGTGTCAGCGCCTACGAGTCCACCCACGTCGCCCAGGGCGGGACGGGGGCCGAAGCCCTGGCGCGCGGTGTCGTCAAGGCCGCGGAGGCCGCGGTCGACACCGGCGCGACGCTGCGGTTCGCCTATGAGGACGACCTCACCCTCACGCAGAAGGCGGAAGCCGTCGCCACTCGTGTCTACGGCGCGTCAGGGGTCGTGTTCGAGCCCCGGGCCGCCCGACGACTCGCCCAGATCGAGGCCGAGGGCCACGGCCACCTGCCCGTGTGCATGGCCAAGACCCAGATGTCCTTCGCGACGGACCCGACCCTGCGCGGCGCCCCGAGCGGTCACCTCGTCACGGTGCGCGAGGTGCGGCTCGCGGCGGGCGCCGGCTTCGTCGTCATGGTCACCGGTGAGGTCATGACCATGCCCGGCCTGCCCCGAGTCCCGGCATCCGAGCACATCGACGTCGACGACGACGGTCGGATCATCGGACTGAGCTGAGCCGAGGGGGCCCAGCCGAGGGGGCCCAGCCGCTCACGCGCGACCGTCCGCCACCATCGGCTTCCCGTCCAGGCGCCGGGCCATGATGACGCTGTCTCGGTCGTCGCGCGGAGCCACCCGGATGATGCCCGGCACCCGGCCCACCTCGACGTATCCGCATCCCTCGTAGAACCCCGTGGTGCCCAGACCGCTTCGGACGTCCAGGACGACCACCTCCACCCCCTGCTCGCGCGCGACACGGTGCATCGCGGCCATCAGCAGGCGACCGAGGTTTCGCCCACGACGCGACGGGTCGGTCATCACCCGGTATGCCGTCCGGGTGTGGAAGTGCAGCGGGTTGTGGCCGGCCACGAGGAAACCCATCGCGACGATCGTCG
>JBDSVV010000363.1:0-4395 GCA_039927035.1 Ornithinibacter sp.
GGGCACTGCTCGTCGTCCATGTGCGCGAGGTTGGGGTCTCCGGGGCCGAAGTTGACCGCGGGGACCCCCATCGCGGAGAAGCGTGCGACATCGGTCCAGCCCTGCTTGGCCTCGACCGACAGCCCCAGTGCCTCGACGAAGGCCCTGGCCGCCGGGAGGTGCAGGCCGGGCCTGGCGCCTCCGGCGTTGTCGACCACGGTGACGTCGAAGCCGTCGAAGACCTCGCGGACGTGCGACTCGGCGTCCTCCTCCGAGAGCGAGGGCGCGTAGCGGTAGTTGACGGTGATGATGCACCGGTCGGGGATGACATTGGCCGCCACGCCCCCCTGGATGAGCACTGCATTGAGTGCCTCGCGGAACTCCAGCTCGTCGACGGTGAGGGTCCGCGGCTCGTAGGCGGACAGGCGTGCCAGCACCTCGCCGGCGTCGTGGATGGCGTTGTGCCCCTTCCACGGTCGAGCACTGTGGGAGGCCAGTCCCTTGGTGGTCACCTCGGCACGCAGGGTGCCCTTGCACCCGCCCTCGACCCGAGCATCCGTCGGCTCGAGCAACACGGCGAACACGGCGTCGGTGATCAGGTCGGGCTGCTGCTCCTGCACGTGGAGGAGCCCGTTGAAGCGGCTGTCGATCTCCTCGGCCTCGTAGAAGACGTAGGTCACGTCACGCACCGGCTCGGGCACCTCGTGGGCAAGTCGGAGCATCACCGCAACGCCACCCTTCATGTCGACGGTGCCGCGCCCTCGAAGCACCTCTCCCCCGGCTGCATCCCTCACCCGCACGGTGGGGAGGTTGGCCGGGTCGGTGGTGAGCGGCACCGTGTCGATGTGGCCCGCCAGCACGACCCGCTCGGCCCGACCCAGCGACGTGCGAGCGATCACCGTGTTGCCGATCCGCGTCACACCCAGGTGCGCCAAGGGCGTCAGGGCGGCCTGCACCGCGTCGGCGAGCACGGCCTCGTCAAGGCTCACCGACTCGATGTCGCACACCATCGCCGTGAGGGAGGTGACGTCGGCGGTGAGGTCGAGCGCAGGGATCGTGGACGGCATACCCGCAGCGTATCCAGCGTCTCGGGCGGTTCGGGCGGAGGTGCGCTGCGCCCGTAGTCTGCAGGCATGACCCGCACCGCCTGGGCCCATGGCCTGCTCACCGTCACCGACTCCGGCACCGTCCTGGATGCCTGGTTCCCTGAGCCGGCGCTCGGCGAGGCCGGGCAGCGAGAGGCACCGGCGCACCTGGTCGCTCTGGCCGGGTCCGACCAGGTGCGTGGTGTTCGGCGCGAGACCAGGCTGGTGAGCATCGACCTCGACGCAGCGCCGGCTGACACCGCTGACGCCTACCTGCGCCTGCACCTGCTCTCGCACCGGCTCGTACGACCCAACACGATCAGCCTCGACGGGATGTTCGGGGTGCTGCCCAACGTCGTGTGGACCAGCCAGGGTCCGTGCTCGGTCGAGGGCTTCGAGCTCACCCGGGCCGCGATGCTGGCGCGTGGTCCGGTGCAGGTGTTCGGTGTCGACAAGTTCCCCCGGATGACGGACTACGTCGTGCCGGGAGGGGTCCGCATCGGCGACGCCGACCGGGTGCGCCTCGGCGCGCACCTGGCCAGTGGGACGACCGTGATGCACGAGGGCTTCGTGAACTTCAACGCGGGCACCTTGGGCACCTCCATGGTCGAGGGCCGGATCAGCCAGGGCGTCGTCGTGGGAGACGGCTCGGACATCGGCGGTGGCGCCTCCACCATGGGGACCCTTTCCGGCGGGGGCACGGAACGCGTGTCGATCGGTGAGCGTTGTCTGCTCGGAGCCGAGTCGGGACTCGGGATCGCCCTCGGGGACGACTGTGTCCTCGAGGCCGGTCTCTACCTCACGGCAGGCACCAAGGTCACCCTCCCCGACGGGTCGGTGGCCAAGGCCCGGGAGCTGTCGGGACAAGGTGGTCTGCTGTTCCTGCGCAACTCGGTGACCGGGGCCGTGCAGGCACGGCCCCGCGACGGTCACGGCATCGTGCTCAACTCGGTGCTCCACGCCAACGACTGACCGAGCACCCCTCATCGCACCGCCGCAACGACGTCTGAAGGACACCCACCCCACATGCCGCGCACCCCCAGGACCGTGACCTTGGCCGAGGAGGGGCCCCGCTCCCCCCGGCAACGCCGGATCGCCGCAGGCGTCGCACTCGCCGTGGTCGCAGCGCTGGGCACCGCGGCATACCTGGGAGTGCGCCACCTGGGCCAGCTCGTCACCGGGGAGGAGTGCCAGGTCACGGCATCCGCGGCCACCTTCGACTGGGCACCCGACCAGGCGAGCAATGCGGCAGCGATCACGGCGATCGGCCTCAAGCGCGAGCTGCCACCGAGGGCGGCCAGCATCGCGATCGCTACCGCCATGCAGGAGTCGAAGGTGCGCAACGTGCGTTTCGGGGACCGGGACTCACTCGGGCTCTTCCAGCAGAGGCCGTCCCAGGGATGGGGCACCGCGAAGCAGATCCTGGACCCGGAGTACTCCACCAACAAGTTCTTCGACGCCCTGGTCAAGGTCAAGGGTTACGACACGATGGACATCGCGAAGGCGGCCCAGGCGGTGCAGCGCAGCGCCGCCGGTGACGCCTACGTGCAGCACGAAGCCAAGGCCCGGGTCACGGCCTCGGTGCTCTCAGGTCAGACCCACGGGGGCATCGGGTGCGCTCTGAAGGACCCACAGGCCTCGGGGGACCCCGAGGCGGTCGCACAGCTGCTCGCGAAGGACTTCGGCCTCAAGGCCGCGGTCGACCCCGGCACGGTGACCCTGGCGGCCGGTGATGCCGACACCGCGTGGGCGGTCGCGTCGTGGGCGGTCGCCCGCGCCACCGAGACCGGCGCCGTGCGGGTGACCCTCGCCGGCCGCGAGTGGCGCCGCACCATGACGAAGTCGGCGCTGTCCTGGCAGGGCACCGGCTCTGCGGGCACCGCGGCGGACGCCACCCGGGTCGTCATCCACCTCACCTGAGCCGCACCTCCCGTCCCGTCCCTCCCCTCCCCTCCCCGACTTCGTCTGTCGAGGTGCAGCGACACGCCGGTATCGGCGGTGTGGATCAGCGACCTGACAGACGAAGTCGGGGCGTGCAGGAACAGTCGTCGAGCTCGCAGCGACAGGCGGCGCAGAGGAAGGTGGCTCGACACGCACCTGTGGGTGAAGCTGCCCTGATCCGCGCGGCCAGGACCTGCCCGGAACCGACCGAGCCGATCCCCCACCGCACCACCCCGAGCCCCGCTTCCCTCATCCGCCCTGCTCTCTCCTCGGCACGAATCAACCTGTCGGCCACGGCGCGCTCATCGGCGCCGCCGCCGAAGTCACCCAGGAACTTGCCCCTTCCATCCGCCTCCCCGACCACCTTCAGGCCGCGCCAGAGCACGTCGGCCCGCCCGAGGAGCTCACCGTGGTCGTAGACCTCCACCTGGGGTGTCCCCCGCTCGATCCAGCCGTAGAGGGTTGCGGCTGAGGCGGACTCGAGCCACGACTCGCGCCGGCCGTCCACCAGTCCGATGCCGCGCCGCGCAGCCCGGACCCCCGGCCACCGGGACTGCTCCCGCCGGATGCCGGCCAACTCACCCGGCGTGACGCCACGCCCGACAACGGCATCCGCCACCGCCAGCGCGTCGGGGAACGGCAGGCTGCGCAGGCAGTCGACCGCGGTGCGGGCGAGCGTCGTCACCTCGACGCCATTGATCTTCGTCACGTGTCGACGCGGCAGGCGGCACCGACGGATCCGAGCCCAGTCAGAGTCGTCGCTCCTGCGCACCTCGAGGTCGACCGTGAGGTCCGGCAGGTCCTGGATCACTCGCGGTGAAGGCAGGTTCCAGAGCAGGGCTGCGCTGACATGGCTCGCGACAGTGCGGGTGTAGCGGGACTGCGCTGCGGCCACGAGAGCGAGGTGGCGCTCGGCCCGGTCGGCGAGGTGCCAGCGCACCGACTCGGCGTAGTGCTCTGGAGCGACCAACCGCACCTCACCCCGGGCGATCATCCGGTCGAGCCTGGACCGGCGAAGGTGGTGGCACGCCGCATCGCCGCGAGTGAAGACGAGCGGGAGGTCGGTCGCGATCAAGATCATGACGACACGGTGACGCCAAGACCTTGGTCGCGGTTCCGCACCGCTTGTCCTGTGGACGGACCACGCAGGCGGGCTGTGCTGTGGATGGCCAAGGCAGTGCCCACTTCGTCTGTCAGAACGCTGGATTCACCCGCCAAGCACGGCGCGTCGCAGCACCACGACAGACGAAGTCGGGGAGGTGGGTGGGTCGCTCGGTCAGCGCTGGTCGAGGGCGACGTAGTCGCGCTCGGGTTCGCCGATGTAGACCTGACGGGGACGGCCGATCTTGGTCGCCGGGTCGGTCATCATCTCGCGCCACTGGGCGATCCA
>JBDSVV010000364.1:0-8837 GCA_039927035.1 Ornithinibacter sp.
GGCCCCGCTCTCGTCCTGGACGGGTGCGCGGCCCGATTGGCTGCCCAGGGCCACGGGACGGTCGTCGTCGTCAGCTCGGTCGCGGCAGTTCGACCACGCGAGAGCATCCTTGCCTACGCGGCCGCCAAGCAGGCACTCGACACCCTCGCTCGTGGTGCCGACCGTCGGCTTCGGGCACATGGTGGGCGGTGCTTGGTCGTCCGACCCGGTCGTGTCTCCACCCGGATGACTGCGGGGCTCGCGAAGGCCCCGCTCACCCAGGATGCCGCCCAGGTCGGGTTGCGGGTCCGCCAGGCGCTCGGGGGCGGTGCCGGGGTCGCGTGGTCACCCCGGGTGATCGCTCCCCTGACCACGGCGCTTCGGTGGACACCGGATGCCGCCCTGCCGAGGAGTCTGCGATGACCGCGGACGGGGCACGGCCCCCACGACACGGGGTGCCCCGCATCCGACGCCGCGTCGCCATCCTGCTCTCGGTCAGCGTGCTGATCCTGCTCACGCCCGCGGTGTCCTTCGCGCGTGCCCTGGTCTACCCGGGGAGCGCCAGTGCTGGTGTCCGCGCGGTCGGCTGGGCGCGTGACCACGGCGCTGGCGGTCTCGTGGACGCGCTGGAGAACTGGTGGTACACCCGGAGCCCGCCACCCTCGGTCGGTGCCCCGACGGACCACCTCTCTGCCGTGCCCCCGACGGCAGTGGCAACGAAACAGATCGCGCAGAGCACCCACAAGGACCGCGCGCCCAAGGACACCCTCCCGGTGGTCCGCCTGCTGAAGGGCGCAGCCCCGGGTGAGGGCTCGTGGCAGCCCGTCCGGCGCAATGCCGCAGGCCGACCGGTGCTGTGGATCACGTCGTTGCGTCCGGACGCCGCTCACCCCACCGTCGTCGCCGCCGTGGCACTGATGCCGAAGGACACCACGGCACTGCACCTCGGTGCTGGGACGCGGGAGCCGGTGCCCGGCCTCTTCCCGATCTCGGCCAGCCGCGTGCCGGCATCCGCGGTCGACCCTCTCGTCGCGGTGTTCAACGCGGGGTGGAAGACCAAGGACACCAATGCCGGGTGGTATGCCGGGGGCGTGTCCGCCGTGCCTCTTCGGAACGGCATGGCCTCCGTGGTCATAGACGACACCGGGACTGCCACGGTCGCCTCGTGGGATGCCTCCGCGGTGCCATCGGGCCTGGTCGTCCCCGCGGGTGTGGTGGCCGTGCGGCAGAACCTGCACCTCGTCGTGGAGGGGGGCAAGCCCGCAGCAGGGTTGGGAAGCAACGCCAACGGTCGGTGGGGCTCGAGCCACAACCAGTTCCAGTTCACCACTCGTTCCGGCGTCGGCACGGATGCGCAGGGGGCCTTGGTCTACGTCGCAGGGCAGAACCTGACACTCAGCACCCTGGCCCAGGCGATGTCACGCGCTGGAGTCGTCACGGGCATGGAGCTGGACATGCACCCCGACATGGTGGACTTCCGCTCGTTCGGGTCGGCGGCCGACGCCAAGGCGAAGCGGGGAACCCCGTTGCTGGTCTCGATGAAGGCGCCGCGCAACCGCTACCTCGTTCCGGACCAGCGAGACTTCTTCTATCTCACGGAGCGCTGAGCCATGACCACCCTCCTGCCCGACCGGCGCATCGCCGGTCAGCCCGCCCGGCCGGCAGCAGCGCCGACGAGCCGGTCCACGTGGCGGTCTTTGCTGGCACTCTCGCGCCCGGGTCAGTGGACCAAGAACGTCCTCGTCCTCTCGGCACCCGCAGCCGCCGGGGTGTTGGACCATAGTCAGGCCGTCTCGCGGGCACTGGTGATGATCCTCGCCTTCACGGCTGCCGCCGTGTCGGTGTACGCCCTCAACGACGTGCTCGACGCCGATGCCGATCGGGCACACCCCGTGAAGCGGCACCGTCCGGTCGCGGACGGCTCGCTCGCCCCCACGGCCGCTCTCGCCTGATCCGCCCTCATGGCGGCGGCGGCGTTGGGAATCGCCGGGGGGCTCGGGCCGGCTTCGCTGGGTGTCGTCGGGTGCTACCTGGTCATCTCGGCTGCCTACGCGGTGTGGCTCAAGCGGGTCGCCGTGCTCGACATCGTCGTGGTGGCCAGCGGGTTCGTGCTCCGGGCGCTGGCCGGTGCGGTGGCGGTGGGGCTCACCGCCTCGAACTGGTTCCTGCTCATCTCGCTCTTCGGTGCCCTCTACCTCGTGGTGGGGAAGCGGGCCGCGGAGGCCGCGCGCACGCCGGCCGAGAGGTCAGTGACGAGGTCGGTGCTGACGCAGTATCCCGAAGCGTGGCTCCAGCAGGTCTCGACCGTCGCCCTTGCCGGGTCGATGATCTCCTACGCCATGTGGGCCTTCCAGGACCTGGGCACCGACGTCTTCACGCCGGTCCTGGCTCTGTCCGTGGTGCCGTTCCTCGTTGCGCTGATGCGCTACGGGCTGCTCCTGGCGCAGGGGCGGGGTGAGCGCCCGGAGCGCCTGGTCCTGCACGACCGACCTCTGCTGGTCGCCGGCGTCGTCTGGCTGTTGCTCGTCGGCTCCGGCCTCTACCTGGCCTGACCCGACCAGCAGTGCGAGGAGAGCGGGCTGGCACGGTCGGCGTCGCCGAAACTCCGGGAAGACCGGACGGGGGCTCCTGATCGCGCGAGGATGGAGTGGGTCGGGCGACTGGAGAGGCGAGGACCATGGACGACGCAGAGGTGGCCCCTGAGACCAGAGGTGTGTCGGTGGAGTTGTTGGCAACGGTCGACCTCACCGATGAGATCGAGGGCATGGAAGGGCGCCACCTCCGACTCCGGATGGTGACCATGGAGCCCGGTGGCGTCTTCGGCCCGACCCATGACCACCGCGGCCGACCGGGGACCGTCTACGTCCTGCAGGGGACGATCACCGATCATCGAGACGGGGTCGCCACCGACTACGGCCCGGGGGTGGGCTGGCCCGAGGATCGGTCCACGAACCACTGGCTCGAGAACCGGGGCGCGATTCGGGCCGTGGAGATCTCGGTCGACATCGTCATGCAGGACTGAGATTCGGCCGAACGTCGGCAGGAGTTTCGTCCACCTGCGGCCGCGGGGCTCCAGGGCATGGGAAGGCCCCGAGCCCGAGGATGGCGACGAGGAAGAGGCCGCTCGTCGCGGTGGTTCCGATCCCGAGCTCCCACGAGGGCGACCGGGCGTCCACGGCGTTCGTGACGGGCAGCGGCACCCCCGCGACGTCGCGATGAACGCACGCTGACAGAGCCGGACTCAGCATCTGTTCAGCGAGCGTGCCCGATGGTGGGGGGATGACGCACGTCCTCAACGGGATCCTGTCCCTTCATGGGAGCACGGTCTACCTCGTCGTGACCGCCCTGGTCTTCCTCGAGTCCTCCGCTCTCGTCGGCTTGGTCGTGCCGGGAGAGACCGCGTTGCTCCTGGGTGGGGTGCTCGCCTCACACGGTCACGTCAACCTCGTGGCCCTCGTGGTGCTTGCCGTCGCGGGTGCGGTCGTGGGGGATGCCGTGGGGTATGCACTCGGCCGTCACCTGGGCCCGCGGCTGGAGTCGAGTCGCGTGGGACGCCGGATAGGGGCGGAGCGGTGGACCTCCGCCCGGGACTACGTGCAGCGTCGCGGTGCCTGGTCGGTCTTCGCCGGCCGATGGATCGGCGTGATGCGGGCACTCGTGCCACCGACGGCAGGGCTGGTGGGGATGCCGTACAGGCGGTTCCTTCCGGCGAACGTGCTGGGTGGGGCGACGTGGGTGGTGACCGTCGTGCTCATCGGGTATGCGGCCGGTGGGTCGGTGTCCGCTGCGCAGGGAGCCCTCGGCACGGTCACCGTGGTGACGGTGGTCGTGGTGGCCCTGATCGTCCTGATCGCGGTGCTGAGGCGACGACGGGCCGGTCGCACTCGTCATGGGGCCGGTGTCGTCGCGGGCTCTGGGGCGAGGCAGGACCGCCGTCGGCGGGTCGCGGTGCTCGTGCCCGCCGTCGTGTCGACGGTCGGGGTCGCGGTCGCGGCTGCGTTGGCTGACGGGGTGCGGGAGGGGAACGGCCTCGCAGCCCATGACGTCTCGGTGACGCAGTGGGTGCTCGACCACCGACTCCCCGCCCTCGACGTGGCCGCCCGCGCCCTCACGTTCGCCGGGAGCGAGGTGGTCATCGGTGGTCTCACGGTGGCCCTGCTGGGCTACCTGTGGTGGCGGTGCCGGGACCGGGCTGCTGCCCTGCTCGTGGCCGCTGCGATGGGTGTTTCCGGTGCACTCACGCTGGGGCTGAAGGCCCTGGTGGCGCGTCCACGTCCTCCCGCCGAGGCGGTGCTCGGGTCGGTCGACACGTCGTTCTCCTTCCCCTCCGGGCACACCCTCAACACTGCGGTCTTCCTCGGGGTCACGGTGCTCCTCGCCCTGTACCGGCTCGGCCTGGGCGCGCGGGTCCGCGCCGCCGCCGCGACCGTCGTCGGTGCACTCGTCGCGTCCATCGGTGTCGGGCTGAGCAGGGTGTATCTGGGCTACCACTGGCTGACCGACGTCCTTGCCTCCGGCGCGATCGCGGTGGCGATCATCGCTGTCGCCGCAGGGACGGCATACCAGCTGTTCTCGTCGGGGCCGCCCCGACAGGTGGGGGCGGAGGCACCACGGAGCGTCCGGCGCGCCACCCCGGCAGGGGAGTCGATCGGTGCAGGCGAGCGGGTTGCACGTGCACGATGATGGGGGCCGGGTCGACCGATGACGGGAGGGCACTGTGAGTCGATGGTCGCCATGGTCAGGGTGGTCCGTCCGGCGGCGGATCGTCACCCTGTCGACCGTCCTCCTGGTGGCGGCGATGACCCTCGGGATCGCCGGATTCGCCACTGCCCTGGACCTCAGCCTCTACGCGAGCGCCCGGGACGCGGCACGCACCCAGACCGCTGAGATCGCCGCAGTCCTCGGGTCTGACCCGCGGGACGTGACGGAGGTGGTCGCGGACACACCCAGCCGTGGTTCGCTGATCCAGGTGCTCGACGAGCGGGGGGTCGTCGTCGCGGCGTCCGACCGGGATGCGGCGACGAGGCCGCTGACCGCGTTGCGCCCCGCTGTGGGGAAGACGGTCGTCCAGCAGTCGAGTTCCCTCGCGGGGGAGGGGGCAGGGCCGCACGCGGTCGCGGCCCAGGGCATCACGGCCCCTTCCGGAACGAGGTACACGCTCGTCGTCGCCTCTCCGCTCGACGTCGACGATTCCGTACGCACGGCGGTGGTATTGCTCGGCATCGGCGCCATCGGGTTGCTGGCGCTGCTCATCTTCCTCATCGACAGGGTGGTGACGGGGGCGCTGCGCCCGGTCGAGCGGATCCGCGCCGACGTCGACACCATCGAACGCGTCCGTGCGCACGAGCGGATCACCGTGCCGCCTAGCGGGGACGAGGTGGCCCGGCTCGCTGAGACGATGAACCGGATGCTGGCTCGGCTGGAGCAGGCGGACCACGCGAACCGTCGGTTCGTCGCCGATGCCTCGCATGAGCTGAGGAGCCCGTTGGCCACGATCCGGGCTGCTGCCGAGGTCGCCTCCGCGGGCCCCGGCGCGGCAGGGACGGAAGCGATCCATGCAGCTGGGGAGGACGACCTGCTGAGCGTCATCAGCGCCGAGGCCGAGCGGATGCAGCGACTCGTGGACTCCCTTCTGACCCTCGCCAAGGCCGACGACGAGGGGCTGCTGCTCTCGCTTGGCGAGGTCGACCTGGACGACGTCATCGACGGGGAGTGCCGACGCCTTCGCGCCTCCGGTGACCTGCCTGTCAGCGCCTCCATCTCGCCGGCGCGGGTCGTCGGGGACGCGGCACGGCTCGAGCAGGTGGTGCGCAACCTCACCGACAACGCCCGCAGGCACGCCCGTCACGACGTGCGGATCTCGGTCTGGAGCGCTGAGGACTCCGCGTGGATCGCGGTCGACGACGACGGCCCAGGCATCCCGGCCGAGGACAGGGAGAGGGTGTTCGAGCGCTTCGTCCGCCTCGATGCGTCCCGAGAGCGCGACAGTGGCGGCTCCGGGCTGGGCCTGGCCATCGTCGCGTCGGTCGTGCACGCGCACCACGGAGAGGTGCGGATCACCCAGGCCCCCGACGGATGGTGCCGGGCAGAGGTGCGGTTGCCACAGGCCGGGCCGCGGGCGGGGCATCCCGGGAGCGGCTCGACCGGGCCCGGCCTGCTCGGTGGGTCCGCTCAGTACCCGGAGTCCCGCAGTCGGTAACCAGCCCCGCGGACGGTCTCCAGGATGCTCTGGTCGCGGTCGACGTCGAGCTTGCGCCGGAGGTAGCCGACGTAGACCTCGACGATGTTGTCACTCCCGTCGAACGCCGAGTCCCAGACGTTGTCGAGGATCTGGGCTTTTGAGAGCACCTGGCCCGCATGTCGCATGAGGTAGTGGAGGAACGCGAACTCCTTGGGCGTCAGGACGATCGGCTCACCGTCTCGGGTCAGGGAGCGGCGGCCCGGGTCAAGCTCCAGGTCACCCACCTCCAGCAGGACGGGGCGCTCGGGCGCTCCCCGCCGGGCGAGGGCCCTCAGCCTCGCGACGAGCACCACGAAGCTGAATGGCTTCGTGAGGTAGTCGTCGGCCCCGAGGTCGAACGCGTCGGCCTCGTCGTACTCCCCGTCCTTGGCCGTCAACATCAGTGCCGGCGTCCAGACCTTGGCGGCGCGCACGTTTCGTAGCACGTCGTAGCCGTTTCGCCTCGGGAGCATGATGTCCAGCACGATCACGTCGTAGGGGTTCTCGGTGGCGAGCCACTGGCCGGTCACGCCGTCATGCGCGATGTCGACGACAAAGCCCTCGCGCGCGAGCCCTCGGCGCACCGTCTCCGCCAACGCCTTCTCGTCCTCGACCAGCAGTATCCGCATGATCTGTCCTCCCACCGGTCGACCTGATGAGACTACCCGTGGGGTGCTGCGGATCGCGGTCGCCCGGCGGAGCGTCCGGCCGCAGGGACGTGACGGCATCGCTGGCGCGGACGGACAGGTTGGTGCCCACCACCGCGCGATCGTCGAGACCGGGTGGGCTCAGGCCGTGACGGTGCGGGGGATCGAGCGGTTGGCGACCCGGTTCTCCGCGTCGATCATCCACGCCAGCTGCTCGAGGCGCTCGAGGATCGTGTGCAGCAGGTCTGCCGAGGTCGGGTCCTCGCTGTCCACCTCGTCGTGCACCCGGCGGGCGGTGCCGGCGACCGCGTAGAGCGCGGCGCTGATCAGGTCGACGGACTCGCCGGTGTCGACCTCCTCAGCGGGGAACTCCACCAGCGTGCTCTGCGCGGCAACGGTCGCCGCACGGGCATCGGGGGTGAGGTAGAGGGCGCGCATGCGCTCGGCGATGACGTCGGAGAACTCGCGGGCCGCGGTGACGACCTCATCGAGCTGGAGGTGCATGTCGCGGAAGTTCTTGCCGACGACGTTCCAGTGCGCCTGCTTCCCCACGAGGTGCAGGTTGGTCAGGTCGACGAGCACCGCCTGGAGGTTGGCGCCAAGTGCCTCGGTGGCGCGGAACGGCGCGTGGGCAGCGTGGGTGGTGGAGGTGTGCAGGGTGTCCGTCATCGTGAGATGTCCTCTCTTCTCGTCCGGTGTGCCCACACCATGACATGTTTTCTGGATTCGTTCCAGATAGGTAACCCTCACCTACCCACCACCGGATGCCGGGCACCGGTCGCCCTGCGCGGACACGACCCCACATCAGTGCTTCTCGGACAGGCTCCACATCGTCCAGAGCTCGGTGCGCATGCGGCGGGGCTGGCGCAGGGTGTGCAGGATCGCCGCTGCGATGTCGGTGGTGTGCATGAACGGGCCGTCCGACGGGTCGCCGCCCCCGAACCGTCCGTCCGCGGCGGCGAAGGGCGTGTTCACACCGGCAGGTGCGATGACCGTGGTCCTGATGCCCTCGCTGCGCAGCTCGCGGTCCAGGGCGGTGGCGAGGTTGATCTGGGCCCCCTTGGTGGCTGCATAGACCGCCTCGGCGCCGCCACCGATCATCAGCCCGGCAACGGAACCCAGCACCACGAGGTCGCCACCGTCACCCTGCTCGCGGAACCTCGCGACGGCGGCGCGGGCGAGCCACACGGTTCCCTTGACGTTGACGTCGATCATCAGGTCGACCTGGTCGGCGGTGACGTCGAGGACCCCCCCGTAGAACCCGACGGCCGCATTCGCGATGACCGAGTCCACGCGTCCGAACGAGGCGACCCCTGCAGCCACGAGAGCCTCTGCGGTGGCCGGGTCGCGGATGTCGCCGATGCTGGTCACCACCCGCTCCGGTCCCCACTCCTCGGCGAGGTCGTGCACGGCATCCGTGCCGAGGTCGCCGGCGACGACGTGGGCACCGGCTTGCAGCAGCAGTCGCGCGGTGGCCCCACCAATGCCGCCACCAGCGCCGGTGACGATGACGACGCTACCTCTCAGGTCGCGAGTCTCCACCTCGAGCGCCGCCGGACGGATGACCCCGTGAGCGGTCACTTGATGGCTCCCATCGACAGACCGCGCACGAGCTGCTTCTGGGCAGCCCACCCAGCGAGGATCACCGGGAGTGCCGCGATGGTGGATGCGGCGGAGAGCACGGCCAGGAACTGACCTCGGCCGTCGACGAAGCTGCCGAGGAAAGGTGGTGTCGTGCGCGCGGCAGAGCTCGTGAGCAGGGTCGCGAGGAAGTACTCGTTCCAACTGAAGATGAAGGTGATGAGCGCTGCCGACGCGACACCCGGGAGCACGAGGGGCAGCACGACCCGCACGATCTCCCGGTAGAGCCCGGCCCCGTCGACCCGGGCAGCCTCGACGATCTCGAAGGGCACCTCGAGGAAGAACGAGCGCATCATCCAGACGGCCACCGGCAGGTTCACTGCGCCGTAGATGATGGCGAGCATGTAGAT